>CAZXDQ010000097.1:0-6985 GCA_964639405.1 uncultured Syntrophomonadaceae bacterium
CTTCTCCCAACGCTTACACTTCTTTTACTCAAAATGCTTACCTTTTTTCCAGCACCGAATATTTTAATGAAAACCTGGAAACACTGTTAAATTTTGTACAAGAACCGTATTTCAATGAGGAAACGGTAAAAAAAGAGCAGGGAATAATTGAGCAAGAAATTAGAATGTACGAAGACCATCCTCAATGGAAAGTGTTTTTTAATCTGCTGGAGGCTCTTTACCAAAAGCATCCGGTCAAGATTGATCTGGCAGGAACAGTGGACAGCATCCGTCAAATATCCCCTCAAGTATTATACCAGTGTTATTACACTTTTTACCATCCATGCAATATGTCTCTTTTTGTAGTTGGCGATGTAGATCCAGAAAAGGTGGCTTTGCAGGTGGAGAGCAATATGCAAAAGAAAAATTTTCCTCTTTGGCAAGACATAAAAAGACATTATCCGGAAGAACCGAAAGAGATAAACAAGCCCCGTATTGAAGAAAAAATGATAATTTCAAATCCTTTGATCAATATTGGGTTTAAAGATAATTTGCCTGCATATTTTACCGGAGATGAGCTCTTCCGTAGAGAAATTGTTACCGAGCTTTTATTAGATACCATCTTTGGAAGTAGTGAATCGCTATACCATCAGCTTTATGAAGACGATTTGATCGATGAAAATTTTGAAGCAGGATACATTGCTGAGACTCAATTTGCTTATACTTTATTAGGTGGTGAAACTCGAGCACCGGATCTGCTTTACCAGAAAATTATGGAAGGTATCGAAAAGGCAAGAAAACAAGGTATTACCAAAGAACAACTGGAAAGACACCGTCGCAAAATGATGGGGCAATTTATAAAGCGCTTCAACTCGCTGGAGTTTATTGCTAACAATTTTCTTTCTTACCGGTTTAAGGATATAGATTTTTTCGCCTTTCCCCGAATTTTGGAAGAGGTTGTTTTGGAAGAAGTTCATCAAAGACTGGAACAGCATTTACAGGAAGGTCTTCAGGCAGTTTCAGTAATTAATCCTCGGGAAAAGTAACCGGAGCTTAGCGGTATAATTTTCTGTCAATGACCCAGAAAATTAGGTGGAAATAGGGGAAGTATAGAAACAAGCTTAAGTTATATCAAAATGCAGTGGTTGTAGTAATTTAGTAATTGTTATTACCCTGAAAATACCAACCCGGTACCGCTCGAAGCACCTGATAAAGAGTTGATAGAATCAGTAGTTACTAGTGATTTATTTAAATATTTTTGGTGGATTTATTAGTAAACAGGAGACAGGTTGGTTTTATAGAAATTATACAGAAAAACAGAACTAGTAATTTTCAGCTGTATTTTGCTGCCATAAGGTTAAAGAAGGAAGGTGAATAGTTTGATAGATACTTTAATGAGTGTGGAAGACGGTTTGAGTTTGGGGCGGGGTGAAATAAGGGAAAACTATAAAAAATATGTTAATCCAGGTTTTGCCAGCATGTTGGCTATGCTGGATTTCGACAAGCATTTCGTTAAAGCTCAGGGCACTAAAGTTTGGGATGAGAATGGCAACGAATACCTGGATTTTTTAGGTGGCTATGGTTCTCTTAACCTGGGACACAACCATCCTAAAATTATTGAAGCCCTAGATAAAGTAACAGGTGTGCCAGTACTGCTGCAAGCTTCTTTAAGTAAACTAGCTCCTACTCTAGGATTTAACCTGGCTCAACTGACTCCCGGAGAATTGAAAAATTGTTTTTTTGCGAACAGCGGGGCGGAAGCGGTAGAAGGAGCATTAAAATTGTCGCGGGCAGCTACCGGTCGTCAACGTTTGGTCTACTGTGATGGAGGATTTCATGGCAAAACCATGGGTGCCCTTTCGGTGAGCGGCAGAAAGAAGTATCGAGATCCTTTTAAGCCTTTGGTCCCTGAAACCTTGGAGGTGCCTTTTGGCGATGGGGAAGCTCTGGAATTAGCTATAAGGGATCAGGAAGCAGCTGCGTTTTTGGTAGAACCAGTTCAAGGAGAAGGAGGAATCATCTTTCCCCCGGAGGGCTATTTGGCGAAAGCTCAGGAACTGTGTAATCGATACGGTACTTTATTAATATTGGATGAGATTCAATCCGGGTTTGGCAGAACTGGCTACATGTTTGCTTGTGAAACTGAAGGGGTGGAGCCTGATGTGATGTGCCTTTCCAAATTTTTGGGAGGCGGAATAATGCCTGTAGGAGCCTTCATTACTACGGAAACGATTTGGAACGCTGCTTTTGGAGGTATGGAAAAATGCCTCCTCCACACTTCTACTTACGGGGGCAACACCTGGGGGATGGCTGCCGGTATAGCTGCATTAAAAACTGCGGTAGAAGAAGACCTGCCCCGACAAGCCCAGGAGAAGGGAGATTATCTGTTAGATAAGCTTCAGGAAATTTCTAGCGGTAGTCAACTCATCAAAGAAGTGAGGGGAAAAGGATTATTAATTGGATTGGAGTTTTCTCCTTTAAGTGAAGGGACTTTGCAGAAAATATCTGGAGGAATGGTAAACAAACTGGGGCAGGAGTATTTAGGGTCTATTACTGCAGGGGAACTACTCAACCGTCATGGAATAATTACTGCCTATACCTTGAACAATCCCAATGTGATACGCTTAGAGCCCCCTTTGAACGTTAGTTATGAAGAGTTGGATAGGGTTCTGGAAGCCCTCCAGGAAACCCTGGATAAGAGGCTGGGAGGGCTTCTGTTTAGCACGGGGAAAGCAGCTATATCCAACATTTTCCGGAGGAAATAAATTGCCTGCTGGCCATTAAAATATTAAGGGTAAAGGAGTTGAATCATGAGCAATAAAGAGGAAAAGGAATTCGTAAAAGAAATAACGCCGCGCTCAGAGAATTATGCCCAATGGTACGTGGATGTAATATTAAAAGCGGAAATGATGGATTATGCACCTATAAAGGGTTGCATGGTCATCCGTCCTTACGGGTACACTATTTGGGAAAACATACAATCCCGGTTAGACAAAAGAATTAAAGAAACGGGTCATCAAAATGCGTACTTTCCCCTCTTTATTCCTCAGGGATTGTTGCAGAAAGAAGCGGATCACGTGGAAGGTTTTGCCCCGGAAGTGGCTTGGGTGACCCAAGGGGGCCAGGAAGAATTAGGAGAACCCTTAGCTATTAGGCCCACATCTGAAGCTATCATATGCAGTATGTATTCACGCTGGATCCAATCATGGAGGGATTTGCCTTTACTGGTGAACCAGTGGTGCAACGTGGTGAGGTGGGAGAAGTCTACCCAACCTTTTCTCCGCACTTCCGAATTTTTGTGGCAGGAAGGGCATACTTGTCATGCTAGCGAAGAGGAAGCGGAAGAGGAAGCTCAAAAAATGCTGGAAGTTTATAGAGAGTTTATTGAAACGGAACTGGCTGTACCAGTTATCACCGGGCAGAAATCGGAGCGAGAAAAATTTGCTGGAGCTTTAAGAACTTATACGGTAGAGGCTCTAATGACTGACGGCAGAGCTTTGCAATCGGGAACTTCCCATAATTTAGGGCAGCATTTCGCCCGGGTATTTGATATCACTTATTTGGATAAGGAAGATAAATTGCAACACGTGTGGCAGACTTCCTGGGGAGTTTCTACCCGCTTGATTGGTGCTTTGATTATGGTCCACGGTGATGATCGGGGCTTGGTAGTGCCACCCCGGGTGGCTCCTGTTCAGGTGGTGTTGGTGCCAATTTTATCAAAGAAGGCAAGAGAATCGGTAATAGAAAAAGCAGAGGAGCTATCTTCTCAGCTTAAGGATACGGTGAGACTAGAATTTGATCGCCGGGAGGGGTATTCACCCGGGTGGAAATACAACGAATGGGAAATGAAAGGTGTTCCGGTAAGATTAGAACTGGGCCCCCGGGATTTGGAAAACCAGCAGGTAGTGGCTGTGCGTCGGGATAATGGGGAGAAAGAAGTAATCCCCTTTAACCAATTGTCGGCACGTTTGCCCCAACTGCTGGAAGAGGTGCAGGAGGGACTTTTTCAGGTGGCAAAGAAGTTCCAGGAAAAAAACACCTTCGAATTGAATGATTTTCAGGCTCTCAAGCAACAGATGGAAGATGATAAAGGCCTGGTGGTATCCCATTGGTGTGGGGAACTTTCCTGTGAAGAGGGCATTAAAGATAGCACCCGGGCCACGATTCGTTGTATATACTCGTGGGAACCTCCCAGGGGAGCTACCTGTCTATATTGTGGCAAAGAGGCTACCTGCTGTGTTTACTTGGCTAGAGCTTACTAAAAGGGGGAGAATATGTTGAGTATTCCTGTGTATTTTTCTACCCGTAGAGCTGTGTCTCGGGAGGAAAGCCTGCCGAATAAGTTGGAAAGTTTGTTAAAGAAAGCCGGTATAGGAGAAATCATTTCCCCGGGGGATCTGGTGGCAGTGAAAATGCATTTTGGAGAAAAAGGAAACACCACCTTTATATCGCCGGTATTTGTCCGTCGGGTAGTAGAGCAAATTAAGGAGCTAGGTGGAAAACCTTATCTTTGTGATACTAACACCCTGTACGTAGGAAGCAGGTCTAACGCAGTGGATCATTTGCAAACGGCTATAGAAAACGGTTTTTCCTATGCTACGGTAGGCGCTCCTTTAATGATTGGTGATGGCCTTCGGGGTAGAAGTTATCAGGAGGTGGAGATAGGGAAAAAACACTTTTCCCAAGTAAATATTGCCAGGGAAATTTTTGAAGCCGATGCCCTCATAGTTCTTTCCCATGTCAAAGGCCACATACTTACTGGTTTCGGTGGAGCATTGAAGAATTTAGGCATGGGGGGAGGCAATCGATCTGCCAAACAAATGATGCACTCTTCGGTAAAACCAAAAATAATAGAAGAGGAGTGCCAGGGATGTGGGGTTTGTTTAGAATGGTGCCCGGAAGGGGCAATAAGTTTAGAAGAAGGCGCAAATTACCGTAATACTGCTAGCATCCATCAGGAAAAATGTGTAGGATGCGCTGAGTGCTTGATGGTTTGTCGGTACCATTCTATAAAAATCCGGTGGCGTTCAGAAGTGACGGAAGTGCTGGAGAGGATGGCTGAACATGCTTACGGTGCCTTCATGAATAAAGAAGAAAAGACTCTGTGCGTGAATTTTCTTTTGGATGTAATTCCTGATTGCGATTGCAACGGCTGGAGTGATGCTCCTATAGTTCCGGATATAGGCCTGATGGCATCCCGGGATCCAGTGGCTGTGGATATTGCTTCTGTGGATATTATTAACCAACAACCAGGCATAAAAGGAACTGCATTGGAGCAGGCCTGCGAACCGGGAGAAGATAAATTTCAAGCCTTGCATCCCCATTCGCAACATCGACATACTATGGAGTACGCAGAAAGTATTGGGTCCGGCAGTTGTGATTACGAACTGAAGGAACTTTAGTATCTCTTTACAAAGGAAGATTACCGGCTAATTAACCAAGTTATTGGTAAAAAATCCCCCGTTAAAAAATATTAGTCGGGGGAACCAGCTAAGAAAAACTGGTTTTAATCCTGTTCGAAGGTAGGTGCAGTAATTATATTTTGTTGGGTAACTCCATTAAGATAAAGGCTGGTAACTGTCTCGGTAAGTAGATCTAAGTCGGTCTCCTTTTCATGGACCACTTCCCAGAAAAACCTTTCTACCATCAGGATTAAAGCTTTGGCAGTTATGCGGGTGTTTATATCCCGAGTTAGTCCTTTTTTGTAAGAGACATTAATGATTTTGGTAGCTCCGTTTACAAATTCATTCAGCACCTGATTCCAGTGCTCCAGGATGGATTCGGATTGCCCTAAAGCTTCTTTTAGTACTTTTAAAATAGAACGGTGCTCTGTGGCTAGACCAAAAACTGAGCTGATCTGTTTTTGGAAAACAGAGTATAAATCTTCATGTTCTTCAATATGGTAATTCTGGCGAAGTAAAGAGAGGAAGCCCTCCATTACGTGGTCAATAATATTGTTGAGCAAATCATCTTTTCCTTTAAAGTGGCTGTATACGGTACCGTATCCTACTCCGGCCTCTTCGCTTATTTTGGTAATAGTGGTTTTAGCGTAGCCTTTTTGCAAGAAGACCTCTTGGGCTGTGTCCAGTATAAGTTTGCGGGTAATTCTACTTCGCAGGTAACGTCGCGATTTGGCATTTCTTTTACTCAACCTCTATACCCCCTATCCTTAAAATGTTCAATTTTATGATATTATATCATTTTATTAAAAAATTGCAAAGCATAAAAATTATGTTCTAAAAATTAATTTTGTAAATTAATTGGTACTATTTTTATAGATTATATTAGTTTAAGGGTCGGTTTAAACAAGTTGGAAGCGAGGGGTTTTAGATGAGTATATGGGGTTTAGCCGATCTACATCTTTCTTTTAGTGTAGATAAACCCATGGATGTTTTTGGGGAGGCTTGGCATGAACATCCTCAAAAAATAAAACAAAAGTGGGAAATGCGGGTAAAAGCAGATGACCTGGTGGTGATACCAGGAGATATTTCCTGGGCTATGTGTTTTAAAGAAGCTGAAGCTGACTTAGAGTGGTTGGCTTCACTGCCTGGAAAGAAATTGCTCTTAAGGGGCAACCACGATTATTGGTGGTCTTCGATCAGCAAGGTGCGCCGCTATCTCCCGGCAGAAATGTTTGCTCTTCAGAATGATCACTTCAAGTGGGAGAATTGGACTGTTTGCGGAACCCGAGGGTGGGTGTGTCCCGGGGAATCATATTTTGATTCCGAAAGGGATCAAAAAATATATTTGCGTGAAGCAAAACGATTGGAATTGTCTTTAATGAGCGCGGCAAAAAACGGGACCGGTAGTTTGCTGGCTGCTTTACATTTTCCTCCTTTTAACAGTCGACAGGACCCTTCAGCTTTTACTCAACTGCTAGAATTTTACGGAGTAAAAAAATGTATTTACGGTCATCTTCACGGTGCTTCTTTAAGACAAGTTTTTGAAGGTGAAATGCGGGGGGTAGAGTACCTGATGGTATCAGCAGACAAACTGGACTTTTGTC
>CAZXDQ010000098.1:0-2940 GCA_964639405.1 uncultured Syntrophomonadaceae bacterium
GGGTTGTTGCCAGCAGGGGGCACAGCCGGCGTCGGGGAGGAGGGGGGACTTCTTTTCCCAGGGACTCGCCGGTGGAAGAAACAAAGAGCTTTCCTGTCAGTCTGCTTAAAACTCTAACCCAGGAAAATAACATTACTCGGTGGCCTCCTCGCAGGGGTAAAATTTGAATCAGTCCCCGGTCGCTGGTATGGTTGACTTAGTGGTTGACTTAGTGGTTGACTTAGTGGCTAGAGAAAAAGGAAACTATCCCGCCTGTCTGCTTAATGTCAGCTTAACAAGGAGAGAAAATGCCTTCAGAGGGATGTCTCCGGGCTGACCGGGAAAAGTGTTTAAGTATTTTTTGGATCAAACAGATGTCCGCTAGTAAGAAAATAGTTTGCTCTGGCTGACTGGTCGGTCGGTCCATGAGATAATAACATACCAATATAGGCTTGTAAACCAGGTAAATAAATCTTCACTTGTAAATACTCAGGCCGTTAAAAAGCGAAGATGGTCAGGTTGCTAAAGGCGGAGTGACTGTCCACGAGTGCTAGAAGTAGCCGGCGTGGCCTTGCCCGGTATCAGGCCGGCACCTGGTTTCATTGCCGCCTTGAGCCGCGGGGCTGGCACTACCACTGCACCTTTTTACTCAGTAGAGTGCCGGCGACTGTCGGGGGTAGCTTGCCAAGGGGTAAAGGCTGAGCCGTGCACTTGCTTTGGAGTTGACCCGGAAGTATAGCCATAGCGACCTGATAGAGAATTGATAGACTTAGTAGTAACCTTCACTTTTCTATTAGCTAGAGATAACTGAAGCTAGAGATATCTGATAAAAGTACTTGAACGCTGGCGTTTATCCGTATTTAACCCGAGGAACCCGGAGGAGGCAGGCGGGGCTGGGGGAGCGGCAGGACTTGGGGAACAGAAGATTAGACTAGAACAAGCTGAAGTAGGGGGGATTCTGACTACTGGTTAATCCAGTTCCCCTTCCACTCCCCCGGAGTGGGAGCGCACCGCTGTAACAGCGGCGAAACTTCCCTGGAGACTGCCGGCTTGGCCTGATTTTCTCTCCGGGAAACTGGTCCACAGGTAGTTGTCGGTAAAGCCTTCCGCCTGCCCCTCCCTGCTTCTTTCCACTAACACCCGGAGCTTTTTCCCCTGCATCCGCCGGTGGAATTTCAGGGAAAGCTCCCGGCCCAGGGTTTCCAGCTCCCGGTAGCGCTCCTTAATTATTTCCGGCTGCACCTGATTACCCCAGGAATAGGCTGGGGTAAAAGGGCGGGGGGAATAAGAGAAGAGGTGCAGGGCGCTCAGCTCCCAGCGGCGCACCCATTCCACGGTTTGGCGGTGGTCTTCTTCTTGTTCCCCGGGAAATCCCACGATGAGATCGGAGTGGATACAGAGGTCGGGCATCAATTCCCGGGCTCTTCCAAGGATCTTCTCCAGGTCTTCTACCGTGTAATTCCTTCCCATCAGCTGTAGAACCCGGGGAGAGGCGCTCTGCAGGGGCAGGTAGAGGTAGGGGCAGAGCTTTTCGCTCTGGCTCATTAACTGCAGCAGCTCTTCAGTGATGCTGCTGGGTTCCAGGTAACTTAACCGCAGGCGGTAGGGATGGGAAGAGGGGAGCTCTATCAAGGTGCGGAGCAGATCCACCAGATTTCCGCAACCTTCTTCTCCAGCGGTTTCCGCAGCCTGGCACCCCGGGTAGCGGTACTGCCCCAGGTTGGTCCCGGCCAGCACTATTTCCCGCCTTCCCTCCTCCAGGAAATGGCGCACCTGCCTGCTGGCTTCTGCCGGGGGCAGGCTTCGAGGTCGTCCCCGAGCCAGGGTTACCAGGCAGTAACCGCACTGGTAGGGGCACCCCTCCTGGATTTTGAGCACCGGGCGCACCCTGCGGTATTCCAGGCGCGGAGGAGACAGCTTCTCTAAAGGTTCGGCAGGCTGCCGCCTGTTTACCAGGTTCCAGGGGGGCAGCTTTTCCCGGTGGCGGTGGAACTCTCGCAGGCGCTTTCGCAGGAGCTGGGGGAGGCGGTGCCTCTCCTCGTTCCCCAGGTAGAGATCTACCGGGGGGAAGGAGGCAGGAGCTTCCAGTAGGGGATAGGGGACATCAGGGTCACTACCGGTGTCAGTTCCAGTTTCTGCGGTTTCTGGGAGCTGCTCCTTGCTGAAAGGGAATTGCTCCCTGCTGAAAGAAGGGGTGGACGGAGCAGGGTCAGGAGAGTTGGGGCAGGCGAAAAGCTGAGGGTAACATCCCATCAGCACCACCAGGGTGCGGGGAGACTGCTTTTTTATCTGCCGGACCGCCTTCCTGAGTTTGCGCACTGCCCCTTCCGTTACCGCGCAGGTGTTGATCAGGTAGATCTCAGGGATTCCTTCCCGGGCTTCCGGAAAGCCTTCCTGCAGCAGCAGCGATCGCACCGCTTCGCCTTCGTATTGGCTGCTGGGGCACCCGAAAGCTTCCAGGTAAAAAGTGGGCAACCCTGGAGTTTTTGACTGCGGCGCAGCTTCTTTCACTGGGGAGAACGCTCCTTTCTATGGGAAAATATCGGGGAAATCTCCAGGGAAAAGTTAGGGCTCTTCCTCCTTGGATTTACCTTGTTTTCCCTCGTTTTCCCGCGATTTTCTAACCATGCTCTTTGGGAGTGTTGGGTATCATTATAGGATTTCTATAGGTAGAAAGCAAGAAGCTGGGAGTACGGCTTGTGCGCTGGAGGTACGGCTTTCAGGCGCCGGAGTTCTCTTTCTACGCACCACTCCCGTTTACCTGCTTAAATTATACGCGCCTCCAGGAGTTCACCCGCTTTAGGCGGTTAAAGCGGCAATTCACGCCTAAGCTGGTTAAGCCGGCAGCTTCAGGGTCCCCGATCGGAAGGGGAAGGCAGTTAAGCGGGGAGGGCGGGAAGGGTAGGGAATAGAAGGAGGAAAAAGAACATGGAGGAAATAGAATTTAGAGCAAATAAAACC
>CAZXDQ010000098.1:3040-6908 GCA_964639405.1 uncultured Syntrophomonadaceae bacterium
TTGAAAAGGAAAGAGTTTGAAATGGTAAGAATTTGGATTGATAAAAGATTGGCTCAGGGGGCTAAAAACGGAGCTATTTTTTCTGGGCGATGAAGAGGGTGTGGTTTTCCCGCAGGCCGTATTTTTCAATTTCCTCCGGGGAAAAGTTTTGCTTGACCCGGCGGGTAAAGACCTGGAAGCCCTGCTTCTGCAATTTTTTGGCAAAATCTTTTCCGTACCACCGAAAGTGGTCCGGCGCGCCGAAATGTTTTTTCCGCTCCCGGGCGCTCATGGTTCCGTCGTCCTGGAGGGTCTTTGGCAGCTTCCGTCGGTAGGGCACCAGGAGGAAGGCTTTACCCCCGGGCTTCAGCACCCGGTGCATTTCCTCCAGGGCCTGGTCATCCCGGGGAAGGTGCTCCAGCACGTGGGAGCACAGTATGACATCAAAATGATGGTTGGGGTAGCCGATCCGGTTGATGTCTATTACTTCCATAGCCCGGCCGGGATCAATATCGCCGGAGAGGTATTCCACCTGGGGCAGGTTCTTTAGTTGAGCGGATAAGGGCTTCTCGGGTGCAAAGTGGAGCACTTTTACCGGGGAGTTTCCCTCGGGTTCCCTGCTTGCTTCCAGGGAGATCACCATAAAATAGAGGAACCGGGTTCGTTCCAGGGAACCGCATTGGGGGCAACAGGCGTTTTTGCGCCCCCTCCAGTTGAGGAAACGCCGGTAATGGCTGCCGCAGAGGGGGCAGAACACCCCCCTGCCCCGGAGAAAAAAGGAAGCGGATTTCCGGTAGGCTGCCTTTAATCCCTCCCTCTGCCTGGAGGTAATCATTGATTTGAAGAAATTTTTCATAGGGGCTGCTCCTTTGGATTATTGAAGCTGACTTCCAAAAAAATAACGTATATTAATTACTTCCCATTAACTGCTTCTTAACTTACTTCTATGTTTTTCTCCTGTTTCCTACTTCTGCTGCAGAATTGAGCAGAAAAGGGTGGCAGCAGGGGTCCAACCGGTGGGACCACCTGCCGGAGCATGGTATTAAGGGCTGCCTTGAAAGATTTCCCGGGCTCTCGAGCTCTGTTTGGCGAATAGGTGGCGGGATAATCCTGTATTTGGGGGAGTCAACTTGGGAGAGGATAAGAGGAAGGTAGTAATTTGTATAGAAGTCTTTTATAATACCCTTGAAGAATATAACCTTGAAGCATCAGTTAGGGTGGAGTGTGGGATTAGAGGTTAGCAGGCCCTCTTGGGCCTTTGAAATATGTTTATCCGGAGGTTGTTGTGCCCAAGGTAGTTCATCTTACCAGCGTGCATCATCCCGGCGACAGCCGTATTTTTTACAAGGAGTGCCGCTCCCTGGCCCGGGCGGGGTACCAGGTGGTGCTGGTAGCTCCGCAGCGGGGAGAAGAAATCAGGGACGGGGTCCGGATCAAAGGAATAGGCGTCCCCCGAAACCGTTTCCATCGGTGGTTTTGCCTGTCCCGGCAAATTTACCGGGCAGCCCTCCGGGAAGAAGGGGAGCTGTACCACTTCCACGATCCGGAGCTGCTCCCTGTGGGTTGGCTGCTGCGCCGCCGGGGGAAAAAGGTAGTGTACGATATCCACGAAGATTACAGCACCTCCATCAAGCAGAAGCGGTACCTGCCCCCTCCCTTTCGGCAGCTGTTGGGGGCGGTGTTTAACCGGGCAGAAGGCTGGCTGGCGGCCCCCTTTGTCCAGGTGCTGGCGGAGAAATACTATGCCCGGCGCTTTCCCCGGGGAATAGAAGTGTTGAATTATCCTCCCCGGGAGCTGATGGAACAGGTGGGTTCTGTCCCGGGAGCACCTCTCCGCCCTTCTTTAGAATCAATACGGACAATAAGGGAGGAAGGGGAACGGATTCCACAGGAATCCCGGGAAGCGGGAGAAGGATCCGGAGGGGGAACCCCGGGAATCCGGGCAGAGAGAGGAGAAGGGAAAGGGCAGGGCAGCAGCTTTCAGCCAAAACCTCCCCGCTTTCTCTACACCGGTAACGTGACCCCCGACCGGGGGGCTTACTGCCACGCCCGCATCTTGAGGTTGCTGCGGGAACTGGAGGGGAGAGAAGGGCTGGCGGAGGCGGAAGTGCACCTGGTGGGGCGCTGCAGCCGGGAGCTGGCGGAAAAGTTGAGGGAAGCAGCAGGAGAAGGGAAAAAAAGATTGAAAATTATCGGGGAAGGATATTATGTCCCCTTTCACGAAATAGTGAACAGCTACCGGCGGGGTGGTTGGACGGCTGGTTTGGCTTTGTTCCCTTCCACTGCCCACTACCGGGAAAAAGAGCTGACCAAAATATTTGAATACATGGCTGCGGGAATACCGGTGCTGGCTTCCGATTTTCCCGTGTGGCGAAAATTGGTGGAAGGCACGGGAAGCGGCATCTGCGTGTCGCCGCACTGCAGGGAAGAGCTGGAAGAAGCCCTCTGCCGCTTGATAAGCCGCCCGGAGGAAAGGTCCCGCATGGGGCGCCGCGGGCAGGAGGCAGTATGGAACCAGTACAACTGGGAAACCCAGGAAGAAAAGCTGGTGGAACTCTACCGGCAACTGCTGAACCGCTAGCAAATCCTTTAGCTTGAAGGGTTATGGGGAGAATAACATGAAATGCCTCTGCCGGGGGACGGGAAAGCAGGACTGATCCATAAATAAATATAAAACCGCGTTTTCCATCCGGGAAGCAGAGGATGGGGGAGCGGATAATCGTGGAGGAGAAGAGCCGGGAGAGGACGGGAGAGGAGTGGTTCCCCTCCCGCCTTTAGAAAAGCAAGCTTTAGCACCTGAACCAGCTTAGACTTATTGGCAAAGGAGGAGTTTACCCTGATTAGCATGCACCACGTATCCAAGATTTATCCCCACAGCGATGCCCCGGCGGTTTCCGAAATAGAGTTGGGCATCGAACGGGGAGAATTTGTGTTTTTAGTGGGAGCCAGCGGCGCCGGCAAGACTACCCTCATCCGCTTGATCTTCCGAGAAGTGCTGCCCTCCCAGGGCAAGATCTATTACGAGGGAAAAGACACTACCCGCTATCGTCCCCGGCAGCTGCTCCAGCACCGGCGAAGCATGGGGATGGTCTTCCAGGATTTCCGCCTGCTGCCCCGGAAGACAGTGTTTGAAAATGTGGCTTTTGCCCTGGAAGTCCTGGGGGCTTCCCGGAAAGAAATTGAAGAGAGAGTCCCCCAAGTCCTGGAGCAAGTGGGCATTGCCCATAAGGCCAAGGAATTCCCCCACCGCCTTTCCGGCGGCGAACAGCAGCGGGTAGGCATTGCCCGGGCCATGGTAAAAGATCCTCAGGTCATCCTGGCCGATGAGCCCACCGGCAATATTGACCCCGACACTTCCCGCCAGATTACCGATCTGTTCGAAAAGGTTCACCGCCAGGGGACTACCGTGGTTATTGCCACCCACGCCTGGTGGCTGGTGGAAGAGCTGAACCACCGGGTAGTAGCCCTGGAAGGCGGAAAACTGCTTGAAGATCGCAAAGGGGGCCGGGTATATGCGCATTAATCTGCTGCGCTACTGTTTGCGGCAGTGCTTTCAGTCCCTGTTCCGCAATTTTGGGTTGAACCTGGCGGCAGCAGGGATGGTGGCGGTATCCCTTTTCGTGTTGGGCAGCTTCTTGCTCCTGGGGATTAACGCCGATCACCTGATGGAAGGCCTGGAAGCCAACGTGGAGATAGGAGTATTTTTAGAAGACAACCCCGATGTGGAAGGGGTGGAATCGGAACTGGAAAGTATGGAGGGGGTAGAGGACTACCGCTTTGTCTCCCGGGAAGAAGCCCTGGAGGACATGAGCCAGGAACTGGGAGAAGAAGAGATGGTAGGCGAGCTGGAAGGTGAACACAATCCCCTTCCCCATGCTTTCCGGGTCCA
>CAZXDQ010000099.1:0-6904 GCA_964639405.1 uncultured Syntrophomonadaceae bacterium
ACCAACAATTTCCCACATCCATGGGGGAATTCTCCATTTTCCGGGTATCCGAAGCCTGTCTTCCGTAAATGTAAAAAATCCCCTCCGCATCGCTGGGAACGGCAAAGGATACCGCATGATCCCGGTCTTCTTCCCCCAAAGCCAGAGTAGGCATAACCAGTATTTCATGGGAAGCCACCGCTCCTGTTTGGTGGAGTTTAGCCCCCCGCACTATTATTCCTTCCGGCTTATCTTCTACTATTCGTAAATACAAATCGGGATCACTCTGCTGAGATGGTCTTCGAGAACGGTCCCCTTTAGGGTCAGTCATAGCCCCGTCTACCATTAAATCCTCTTTTTGCACCTTTTCCATAAAAAGTCTAAAATTCTGGTGGTATTCCGTCCCCAAGCTTTCATCCATTTCATAGGTTACGCTGTCTACTGCATTAAAAGCATCCATACCCACACAACGTTGAAAACAGGAAGCAGTCTTTTGTCCTAACCACCGCTGCATTTTTATTTTTTTGATCAGATCCTCCGTACTTTGATGCAAATGAGTGAAACGATTGATTCTTTCTCCAGTAATACTGGAAATCGCAGTAATTAATTCTTCCCCTGCAGGGTCTTCCGCCGACCGATAGGTTTGAGCCACCGAATTAATAGAGGGCTTAATAATGGGATGCTCCCAAACATTTTCCACCCGCTCTCCAAACAGGTACACCTTCAAATCCAGTTTAGATAAAGAATTTAAATAACCTTCAGCAGTAAGCATTTTCAACCTCCCTACCAGAAAAATTAAACGCCAAAGCTAACCATCTTTTTACTCGCGCCTCCTGATTAAACAAAAATCCCGGCCAAAAAAGCCGGGGTGAAATAAAATTTAACTAAGCCACATAGAGTTCTTTCAGACGTTTAACCCTTTCTTCAATTGGAGGATGGGTGCTGAACAACCCACTCATCCCTTTGGCAGAAAGGGGATTCACAATAAACATGTGGGAAGCTGCTTCATTTACCTCTATAGGACGCCTTCGGGCATAATTTTCCATTTTTTGGAGAGCACTGGCTAACCCCTCAGGATTGCGGGCTAACTGTGCTCCAGTGGCATCAGCACCATATTCCCGAGTTCGGGAAATGGCCATCTTTATCAGCATAGCCACCAGGGGAGCCAGGATCATAGCAGCCAGTTTAATAATGAGCATTATGGGGTGTCCGCCTCCTTCCCGACGCCCCCCGAACATCATACCCCACATGCCGATCCGCGCAATAAACATTAAAGCTCCCGCCATCACTGCTGCTATAGTGCTGATTAGAATATCCCGGTTGCGGATATGGGCAAGTTCGTGGGCTAAAACTCCCTTAAGCTCCTCATAATTCAGCATCTTGATTAGCCCTTGGGTAACAGAAATAACCGCGTGATTGGGACTGCGTCCTGCCGCAAAAGCATTAGGTTGATCTGTAGGCATCAGATAAAGCCGAGGCACTGGCATATCAGCGTTATGAGTGAGCTCGTGGATAGCTTGGTGTACTTGAGGAGCCTCACTCTCTTTTAAAGGTCGAGAACGGGTCATGGTAATAGCCATTTTATCGCTGTACCAATAAGCAAAAAAGTTCAACCCCAAGGCTATTAGAAAAGCAATGATTACCCCGTCTAACCCTCCTATAATCACTTCTCCCAGAATCAGGAGAATTGCAGTCATTAATATCATCAACAACATAGTTTTTATATGATTCATCCTCTTTCACCTCCTCCTATATATTATACAAAGGGGAAGCCTCAAATACAACATATCTTTACTTTTCTCTGCCGCCTTCACGAAAAGCCCAATCTAAGGAGACCTTAACCGCTTGTTTCCAGCCTTTATAAAGCTCCTCCTTTTTATCATTGTCCATTTGGGGGTAAAACTTGCGGTCTTTGCTCCATTTAGCAGCTATTTCCGAGGTGTTTTTCCAATACCCACATCCTAGTCCAGCCAGGTACGCCGCCCCCAAAGAAGTGGTCTCCGCCACTATTGGCCTCTCTACTTCCACTCCTAAAATATCTGCTTGAAATTGCATGAGAAAGTTGTTGTTTGAAGCTCCCCCGTCTGCCCTGAGAGTTTCCAGGGATATTCCAGAATCCTTTTCCATAGCCTCCAGTATATCCCTGGCCTGATAAGCTATAGATTCGAGGGCTGCCCTCACCAAATGACGCTTATTCGTCCCCCGGGTCAACCCTACTATAGCTCCCCGGGCAAACATATTCCAGTAGGGGGCTCCCAAGCCAGCAAAAGCAGGGACCAAATACACCCCACCAGTGTCTTCTACCCGGCTGGCAAACCACTCAGAATCTTCCGCCCGGTCTATCAGGCGCAGTTCGTCCCGCAGCCATTGAACAGCCGCTCCGGTGATAAAAATACTTCCCTCCAGGGCATACTGCACTTCTTCATTGATCCCCCAGGCTATAGTAGTTAGAAGACCATGATGGGAATGTACCGCTTTGCTACCTGTGTTTAAGAGAGCAAAAGAGCCGGTCCCGTATGTATTTTTAACCATCCCTTCTTCCAAGCAAGCCTGCCCAAAGGTAGCTGCTTGTTGATCACCGGCTATTCCGGTAATAGGAATCTCTACCCCCCACAGGGATGCTTCCGTTCTGCCCAACTCCCCACTGGACGCACCTACTTGGGGAAGGAGAGCAGGGGGTATCTCCAAAATCTGTAGTAGTTCGCTATCCCACTCCAGATTATGAATATTAAATAAAAGGGTACGGGAAGCATTGCTGTAATCAGTAGCGTGAACTTTTCCCCCGGTAAATCGGTACAAAAGCCAGCTATCAATGGTTCCAAAGGCCAATTCTCCCTTCTCTGCCCTTTCCCGGGCTCCTTCCACATTATCCAAAATCCATTTGATTTTGGTGCCGGAAAAATACGCATCTAGTACCAGTCCTGTCCGGTTTCGAAAAGTCTCTTCCCACCCCTCCTCCTTTAACCGGGCACACAAGTCAGCAGTACGGCGGCACTGCCAAACCACAGCCGGGTATACAGGAGTACCAGTTTGCCGATCCCATATCACAGTGGTTTCCCTTTGATTAGTAATGCCCATGCCGGCAATCTGCTTAGGGGAAACTCTCCCCCGGTTTAAAGCCATACTTATTGCCTCGTAAGTAACTCTCCAGATTTCTTCGGGATCATGTTCTACCCAACCCTCCCGGGGATAAATTTGGGTAAATTCTTTGTAAAAACTAGCTACCATTCCGCCTTCCTCATCAAAGATTACCGCTCTGCTGCCGGTAGTTCCCTGGTCCACAGACATTACGTAGTAGCTCATTTTTTAACCAACTTCCCCCCTGAACATTATTAAGTTACCCTTACCATACACCAGTCTTCCCCTTAAAACAAGTGAAGCTGTAATAACTCACCTTCTTCTTTCCTTGCCAAAGTATCCCAAATACTACCAAAAAAGCCCGGGCTACTGAACCGGACTTTTTCAATCGAAAAAAACTCTAAAAAATATACTATTTTATCAAATAAGCCTAGCCAGAGCACTATTCCTGCTGAACTACTATTACAGCATGTTTTTAATATTAGTGTTATGTAGGGCTTGTTCCGATAAATAATATTTTTCTTCGGGAGCTTCCCTTATAATCTCCAACTTACTTAACATGTCAAAGGCGTATACTTTGTAGTCCCTGGGCTTAAAGGCCCGCTCTAAAATACCTTTAGGTGCTAAACCCAATTCCTGCTTGGTTTTCGCATTGTATGGGTCTAATGCTTGTTGGACCCTAAAAATTTCAATTACCTCTGCCGTAGCCTTTTTCATTTTATATTTGGCTAGTGCTATCCCCAGGGCAATTAATCCCACTAGTATAACAGCTAACAATACTAAAGAGAGGGGGGGCAATCTATCACATCCCTTAAAAAATTCTCGGCATAATCTTGGTTTGCATTTATTATAATATACAAATGAAAGTTTTGTCACTTCCCCCTCAACAAAAATCCTTAGAAACACAATTACCCAGAAAATTAAAATATTACTACCAGGTCCCGAAGCATTTCTCCTTTTTTAGAGGGAGCAACCATAACTGTCTCTCCTGGAGATATCAAAGTAGAACAAGCCAGCGCCTCTCTTCCATTAACCCTTACTCGGCATCCTCCGCATTTTCCAGCAAAACAGTTGTAGTCCCGGAAAGCCAGAGTAGGAGCAGAATAACGATATATCCTTCTTAACACGTCCTGCACAGTAACTGCTTTAGAGGTTTCTATTATATGTTCCTCGGTATAAGAGTCGTTCCCATTATAATTACCCTCTTCGTTAGTTAGGGAACGTTCAAGATAAACAATAATACTATTATCTCTTTTCACTATTATCCCAACCCTCCTCGTGAGGTATAGGCATCTTAGTTATTTTTACCGGCTTAGAAGAGGCAGCCGGACTACCTTTTACCTTTTTTACTAAAGTGTGCTTCAGCCAATTTCTATTATCAGTTTCTGGATAATCCCATCTGTAATGATGACCACGGGTTTCTTTCCTCATTTGAGCGGCTCTGGCCACCATTTGTCCATTTTCCAGCATAACCTTGGCTTCTATCATTTCCTTCCACCCCAGGTTAAAGCTTCTTAGCACAGGGACAGCAACTTGAGGAAAAAGCTCCTCTCTCACCCATTCAAATTCTGAAAGGGCTTGCTTTAAACCATCAGCCTCCCTATAAAAACCCAAATAATTGCCCATGATTTCTCTAATTTTGTCCTGAATATCTCGAGGGTGAAGTACCCCCTTATTTTTAAAATATTTATTTAGTTCTTCTATTTCCTCCTTTAACAACTCCTGTTCTTGAGCAGGCAAAAAATGGTTATGAGCGTATTTTGCTGCTGAAATACCCGCCAATTTGCCAAAAACCTGGGTTTCTGTCAGCGCATTACCAGACAATCTATTGGTTCCATGAATGTTGCCGGAATTCTCCCCCGCAGCAAACAACCCCCTTACCGAGGTTTGCCCTTCTTCTCCGATATCTATTCCTCCCAGATGGAAGTGAGCAGCCGGAGCCACCTCTACTCTTTCCTCGGCTAAGTCTATCCCTCCACGTTTAACATAGCGGTATTTTTCGGGCATTATTTCTAATAAAGCTCTTTCTACTTCTTCTCTGCTCTGAGAGCCAGAAACCAGGTCAAGATAAACTCCGCCATTTTCCGTGCCCCAGCCTCCCCTCAATTCTTCCAGGATAAGTGCAATTACTCTGTCCCGAGGGGGGACTTTTTCGGAATCCAAAATCTCCTTTCCTGCCACATTTACCAACTTACCTTGCAAACGAGGAGAAGGAAGAAGCTCTTCGTAAGGCAAAATGGTACCCCTTAAGGAAGAAGGAGAGCATATAACTCCCGGATACCAAAGCATTAACTCCATGTCTATAAGCTCTGCTCCAGCGTGGTAAGCTAAATGAAAACCGTCACCGGTGCTTTCCGGAGGGTTATCAGTGAGGGACCACAGTCTCCCGCTGCCTCCAGCTGCTAATATTACTGCCTTGCAGCAGACTAAATAGATTTCCCCTTTTCTAAGGTCTAGCACTGCTGCCCCGGTGATCCGTCTATCTTTGGTAAAAAGCCTGGTAACCAGGGCATCTTCAAAAAGATGGATAAAGGGGCCATGCTTGCTCATTTCTTTTTTCAAGGCTCTCATCAGCTCCCAGCCCCCGCCCTTAATAAGCAAAGTCCGAGCAGATGAATGACCCGGGTGACGAGCCTGAAAATAACGAGAGTTTTCTTTTTTAAACCTCACTCCGAACGAAGCCAGCTCCTCCACACATGCTGGAGCTTCTTCCGTAAGCACTTCCAGCAGATCTTGATCTGATAAAAATTTGCCGGCTAAAACTATATCCTTGAAATGTTGCTCAGGAGAATCGCCGTCATCTTCATGAGCTATTGCGGCAGTAAGAGCGCTTTGAGCCAGAGGAGTTATGCCAGTTTGAGTAATTTGCCCCTTAGAAACCAACATGCATGGCACTTCCCGAGAAGCACATTCGATAGCTGCCCTAACTCCTGCTCCTCCCCCACCCACCACTAAAACTTCCGTTTCAATTTCCTTTATCCGCAATTTGTTGCCTTGTTCTCTCATTTCATCCCTTCCTTTTTATCACCCTCTACCCCCACTTTGCTGACTAAATAACTACCTTACAAATCAACTGCCCTGGTATTTAAGCTCCTGATTTGATATTTAATCTCCATAAGCCTCTTGGTAAAGTTCAACAATTTCCTCTTCGGTAGCTTTGCGAGGATTATTGCCAGGGCTTCCACTGGCTATAGCATCAGCGGCCATCTTGGGGGCTAATTCGATGAGCTGATTCTTTTCCACCCCTAATTCTTTCAAAGTGGGTATCTTGATATCTTTAATAAGCCGCTTAACCGCATCCACACCTATCTGAGCTCTTTCCAAATCATTGAGACCTTCTACATTTTCTCCCATAGCTTCTGCTACCCTGGCATATCTTTGGGGATTACCGATCAAACTAAATTCCATAATCACATCTAAAAGTGCTGCGTTAGAATCTCCGTGGGCCACATGAAAATTAGCTCCAATGGGGCGAGACATGCCGTGGACCAAAGCAACCGAAGAATTACTGAAGGCAATACCTCCGTATAAAGCCCCTAACATAGTTTTTTCTCGTGCATCTATATTGCTGCCGTTGGACCAGGCTTGTCTTAAATTTCCAGATATCAATTCAATAGCGGCTAGGGCATACAGATCGCTCATAGGTTGAGCTTTCACTGAAACGTAAGCTTCAATAGCATGGGTTAAGGAATCAATACCCGTTGCCGCAGTTAAACTTCGGGGTTTGCTAATAGTTAACTCCGGATCTACTATAGCTACATCCGGCATCAAATACGGACTACCTATCAACATCTTTACATCGTTAGCAGTATCGGTAATTATTGTAAATTTAGTAGCCTCACTGCCC
>CAZXDQ010000100.1:0-2475 GCA_964639405.1 uncultured Syntrophomonadaceae bacterium
CTTTCGTTATTCCTTCATGCTAATTAAGTTTCAACTGGTCCGTCCCATTGAGAATAAAGTTCATTAGAAATACCCATGCGGTCAAGAATTCTCCCCACCGTATGATTTATTAAATCATTTATGTTTTCCGGCCTGTTATACATGGAAGGCACAGGAGGGAATATTACTGCTCCCATTCGCGAAAGTTTTAACATATTTTCCAGGTGAATAGAATGGAAAGGAGTTTCCCTTGGAGCTAAAAGCAAATTCCTTCCCTCTTTTAATGTAACATCGGCTGCCCGAATTATCAGATTAGCAGTATAGCCATTTGCAAGTGCTCCCAGTGTTTTGATACTACATGGTAAAACAACCATTCCGTTATGTTTAAAAGACCCACTTGAGATCGGAGCTGCCAGATCGTTAATGTCATGGTTATAGTTACATAACTGTTTGAGATAACCCAGGCTATAATCTGTCTCTATCTCTATATTTTTTTCTCCCCACTCGCTTAAAACCAGATGAGTCTCTACCTTCAATCTCCAACAAGTTTCCAGGAGACGAATCCCGAATAACACGCCCGATGCCCCCGTTATCCCGATTACCAGTTTTTGGTTCATGAAAATTCCACCTTTTTAGTGAGATGTCAGGCCTTTTATTAAATTAACTCATTTCTGAGATAAGCTACTATCTCCTTCGATAAACCCTTGCAATTATTCATGACAATACCAAGAATTTGTTCATCTACTTTCTCCCAATGCATTCCCGCTGAGATCACAACAACTCTGTTTGTCCGAGAAGCAATCTCAGGAGCCATTTCTTTAACCACCTCATCGTCTTTGTGTCCAGTCATTGTTATAATTGAAGTACTTGCACTTATTATTCCCGGATCGCTTAAACTGGCCCTGGGTACTGCTACAGCTACAGCACCTACATGAGGTTTTTCTCCTCCGTAGACTGTTACAATTATGTCTTCTCCAATAACCTGGAGTTTAGCGTTTACAGTGTAACCACTTTTTTCATCGAAGCTAAAACTTTTCTCAAGATATCTCATAATTTTATCCCCTAAACTTGTCTTCAAAAAAGTCTTTATTAAGTAATACAAGCAAGAATTGTACCAATTAAGCTTATATTCAGATTCATTCTTTTTTTACAATTTAGCCCCTTAGTTTGTAGTTACGCTTAGGAAAAGTGTTCTATTTTGGTGCAATAAGGTGAGTTCATGTTCCCTTTTGCACCACTTTAATAATTATTGTGTTATTAAAAATTCAGCAGCAACCAGATTCCTCCCAAAATTAAACAGGCGCCAAACACTATCTTAAAATTTACTACTTCTGTCTTTCTAAAAAACAACCAGGTAATTAAAAGCACCATTAGAGGTTGGGTGTTTCTTATGGCTACTGCTATCCAAACAGGAACAAAGGTAAAAGCAAGAAGCAAAACAAGTCGTGCAAAAATTACCAGGATTCCACCTACAGCATAGCTGCTGGCACTCTTAAAACTAAAATGACTAAATATTTCTTTTGGGCTCCCTTTAAGCACACAGTAAATAGTTACAAAAATCATGGCAGACAAACAGCCAATAATGAGAGTTGATACTGGAGTTGCTCCGTGGTCCAGGGCTTCACCCCTTGCTATTTGAGAAAACGTAAAACACAGTGCTGATAAAAGAGCCAAAAACACACCTTTAATTTTGTGCCTGGGCAACATGGGTACTGTTTCTTCTTCGCTCTTATGGCTAACTATAAAGATACCTGTGAACATAGTTGCTATGCCCAAAAAACCTGGCAAGCCGGGGTTTTCTCCAAAAACAAATATTGAGAATAAGGCGGTAAACAAAATATTAGTAGTAAGAAGAATAGTAGTACGAGAAGCCCCTATCTGACCTATAGCTGTAGTAACTAAAAATAGACCTGCCAAAGGACCTGCGAGACCTTCCAGAACCACTAAAAAAAAAGAATAACCATTTATGCTGGCAAACTCATTAATT
Organism: uncultured Syntrophomonadaceae bacterium; assembly: GCA_964639405.1. Classification (GTDB taxonomy): domain Bacteria; phylum Bacillota; class Dethiobacteria; order DTU022; family PWGO01; genus CAZXDQ01. The sequence continues at coordinate 1,967 of CAZXDQ010000100.1, forward strand.
AACGAGTAATCTAAAAACAATATACCCAATAACACACTGATAAATAAAAAGGACAACCCAAAAAAAAGGTTAATCAATTGAATTTCCATTACAGAATTACTCTGTTTATCTTTAGATAAACCCCACCGTAAAATAGTTGCATGAAAAGCATACATTAAAGCAGAAGAAAGAGCTAAAAGTTCACCCATGGAAATTATATCCTCTGTTTTCATTAATTTGACGGCACCTTCTTAAAGAAGGTGCCGTCAAATTTTTTAAAATTCGTTATTTTTACTTTAGCAAGGAGGTAAGCTCTTTGATATCCTTTACGTTCTCCAGATTATCAATTACATTAATTATTTTCTCAGTAGTTTCCTTATTAAGAGCATCACTTACCAGGCCCCGGAACTTGTTTTTCAGCTGTGCAGGACTCATGGGGTTCTCTGCAGTACCTAAAGGATAGTTAATTTCTTCGGTGTATTCCTTGCCGTCACTGGTTTCTACAGTTACTACTGAAGGAAACTTTTCCG
>CAZXDQ010000100.1:2485-6853 GCA_964639405.1 uncultured Syntrophomonadaceae bacterium
AAGTTCTTCATCAGGAATTATTTCCACTTTATTCAGCATATCCAGCACTTCCGGATCCTTTATCTTCTCTTCGGTAAACTGGGCCAGGCCGGCCTGTCCATCTACCGCTCCTACCGCCAGGCAGTATGGCACACTTAGACGGCCGGCCATGGTAGTTTGTATATCATAATTGGAGAAGTGGGTAGCCACCGTGTTGTAGGTACGGTTAGTAATCTTCTTGATGTTGTCTTTTTTAATGCTATTTTCATTAACTATTTTTAAAATAGCATCCAGGGGCGGGTGGCTGGCCAAAAGGGAAGGATATGGTTTGAAGGCATTTTCCATTATCTCAAACTTGTTTAAATCTTGCAGCAGTTTGTCCAGTTTAGGCTCATCAAAACAGTAAGCATAACTGTAACCCCTTTCATGTTCCAGCATTACCGGTGGTGCCGAAGCGTCAACACTGGCCATTACTGAGGAAAAAATACCGTTTAAAGCCGATTTACCTGCATTAAAACTCTTGGTGTAATCGCCAAACTGTAAATAGGTCAACAGTCCAGCTGCCTGGGTGCCGCTGTAACCCAGTGCGTTTACTATCTGCTCCTGGTTTAAGCCATAGTTTTGAGCTGCGCTGGCTGCGGCACCAAAAGTACAGTTAGTAGCCGTGCTGTGCCAGTATTTGTAATGGCTGGGCATGACCGTCATACCTACCCTTACAGCAATTTCAAAACCGACCACAATACTGGCTAAAAGATCTTTTCCGCTGCGCTCCTGCGATTCCGCAGTTGCAAGTGATGCCGGAACCACTACACAGCTGGTATGAGTCAAAGCTTCCTTGTGGGTATCATCAAAATCAATACCGTGTGATAATAACCCGTTGTGCAAAGCTGCCGCATAATCACTGGTCTGCAACCCACCCTTTATTGCCGTCACATTACCCTGGGCATTTAATTTTTTTACAGCATTCAGGGAAGTCTTATACTTGACCGGGTCTTCTGTTGTAGTAGCTATAGCACATCCAAGTGTATCCAGCAGTACCAGCTTGGCCTGTTCTACTACCTCTGAAGGTAATTTATCAAACCTGGTCTTCTCCACGTATTCCGCCAGCTGTTGAGTTCTTGTCTTATCACTCATTTTACTTCCTCCTTTAGTTTTATTATCATGTTTACTATCCGGATACTTTTTTCCGGTAATAGTTTATAGCTCCACCAGAATTTACAATATCCATAATAAACTCCGACAGGGCATTGCCTTTAAGTTCTTTGTTTTTTGTATGGTTTTTAACCATCCCGTTTACCAGATCCACTTCTAGCTGATCTCCTTCTTCCACCGCTTGAGAAATACCGGGGACTTCCATGGCAGGCAGGGCATTGTTTATGGCATTCCTAAAAAAAGCCCTGTTAAAAGATTCAGCCAAAACTGCCCCAATTCCAGCGTATTTCAATGCTGTAGCTGCCTGTTCCCTGGCGGAACCACATCCGAAATTGCGCCCTGCTACCACTATATCCCCGCGACTGATCTTCGCATGGAATTCATCTTCCATCCCTTCCATAGCGTGTTTGGCAACTTCTTCCGGTTCAAAATGAACCAGGTGCTTGCTGGGGTAAATCACATCGGTATCGATGTTGTCACCGTACTTCCACGAATTTCCTTGAAGTTTCAACCTGTTTCACCTCCCTTATATTTTACGTGGATCAGCCAGTTCCCCTTTTATAGCAGAAGCCGTCACTACTTCCGGAGAAGAAAGATAGACTTCGCCTTTACGACTTCCCATCCTTCCACAAAAATTGCGATTGGAAGATGAAATACAAACCTCTTCATCGGCTATGAGGCCCAGATGACCTCCTACACAGGCACCACAGGTAGAGTGTGTTACCAACGCTCCTGCCCGGGAAAATATTTCAATTATTCCTTCTTCCATACATCGATCAAAAACTTCCTGGGATGCAGGGGTAACAATAAGCCTGACATCCGGATGAAGCTGTTTACCCTTCAAGATTTCAGCAGCTTTTCTCAGATCATCCATGCGGCCGTTAGTACAAGACCCCAGGTAAGCCTGATGGACTTTTATGCCTTCTACTTCTTTTATTTCTTTTATATTAGATGGACTGTGGGGTGCTGCTACCAGAGGACTCATGCCCGAAAGATCAAATGTCAGATGCTCGGAAAACTGTGCATCTTTATCACTGTAAAGATGGGGCTGCTTCCTACCTGTCTTCTCTTCCAGGAAATTTAGCATTTTTTCATCCTGCTCTATCAGGCATACTTTAGCGCCCATTTCTAAGGCCATGTCCGCCAGAGTAAGTCTTCCATCTACGGACATTTCCTTAATTACATCGCCTCCCAGTTCCAAAGACTTGTAAATAAGTCCGTCTTCACCGAACTTATCCAGCAAAAACAGTGACACATCTTTAGCAGAAACCCTTTCAGGTAGTTTGCCTTTAAGTTCTACTTTGACTGTTTCAGGTACTTTTAACCACAGCTGTCCCGTGGCTAAAGCTATAGCCACATCGGTTACCCCAAAACCGGTGGCAAAAGAACCACAGGCGCCGTAAGTAGTAGTATGAGAATCCGGCCCCACAATAACTTTGCCAGATCCTACGTGCCCCTTCTCCACCATTACCGCGTGACAAATTCCGCCGCGCCCTATCTCGTAGTAGGCGTCTACCTCCATGTTACGGGCAAAATCCCGCGTAATCTTCAGGTTATTTGCTGCATTTACAGTAGGGGCGGGAATAAAATGATCGGGTATAATAACGCACTCTACATGTTCCGGGATACCAGAAACACCCATGGCGTTAAAAGGGGTCTGTATCCCCGGTGTTCCTATGTCGTGCAGCATAACTGTATCCACTTTTGCTTCTACGATCTCTCCCGGTTCTACTTTTTCCTTCCTTGATTTTTGGGCCAGTATTTTTTCAGCCATGGTCATACCCATGTTCTTATCACCATCCTTAGCTCAATTAACTTATACTCTTCAGCCTTTTATTTGTTCACAGATTGCCTGTACCATTTTGCTGGTAGAAGTACTGCCACCCAGATCTATCGGCAAGTACCGCCCGCTACCCAGTACTTTAGCGACCGCTTCCTCCAGCCTGCGTGCAGCTTCAAATTCTTTGAGCCAGTTAAGCATCATCCCTGCCGATAAAATAGTAGATAACGGGTTAACCTTATCTTGCCCGGCAATTTCCAGTTTGGCTTCATGGATAGGTCGAAACATGGCACACTCTTTACCAAAGTTGGCAGTAGGAACCAGGCTGCTAACCAGCGCAGCAGCTTCATCGGAAACTATATCTCCAAACATGTTGGTGGTAAGAATAATATCGTAATCATCTGGATGGGCTATGAGGTCATTGGCAACTGTGTCGATGTAACAGTCATTCATCTCTATTTCGGGAAACTCTTTGGATACCTCCCGGCATATTTCCAGGAAAAATCCGCATCCATAACGCAGAACATTGGCCTTATGGGCTACAGTAATTTTCTTGCGTCCTTGCTCTTTGGCGTATTGAAAAGCAAACCTGGCAATTCTTTCACACTTATACCTGGTAAGAACCCGGAGGGAAAGAACCGTGTCTTCATCAGGCATAAACTCTCCATATCCCTTGTACAGGTTGCGGTCAGCTAAAAACCCGGAAGTATTTTCCCTGACAACCACCAGGTCCATATCATCTTTAAGGCACCAGACACCCGGGAAGGATTTTATGGGCCTCACATCTGCATAGAGATCAAAGGTCTTTCGAAGAGTGCCCATGGGACTTGGAGGGGGAACCAGGCCGGTAGACATGGCACCCATCAAAACCGCGTCCGAGTTCCGAATGCCTTCCAAAGCTTCTTCCGGCAAGGGCTCTCCCTTTTCTTTATAAGCTGAGTATCCTACCGAATAAGAAGTAAATTCGAACTTCAATTCAGGTAGAGCCTCTTGTAAAGCCTCCAACACCTGCCTGGCTCCATCCACTACTTCAGGCCCTACCCCGTCACCTCCCATTAGTGCCACTCGATGACTCTTAGACATACGGCTTACCCTCCTTTATATCCTCTTCAGCAAGCTGCGGATGTGCAGCCACAAATGCCTTAAAGTGACCTGCATCGCCGTCATCCCTCTCTTTAACCTCTATGGCGTTGACAGGGCAAACCTGACTGCATATGGTGCAACCGACGCAGTGATCCTTTTTAATGACCGCTTTGCGGGCCACTTTAATAGCGTCATACCAACAGACTTCCTGACAGCGCTTACATCCAATACACTTGTTTTGGTCTACGGAGGAATACAAGGGTTCTAGATCTTCAATTAGCTGTCGGTTACTGCGGATATGTTTAAGAGCTTCTCCCTGGAATTGAGATATGTTTTCAAACCCCCTGCGTTGCATGAATTTGTTTATTCCTTGA
>CAZXDQ010000101.1:0-6847 GCA_964639405.1 uncultured Syntrophomonadaceae bacterium
ATTAAAGGTCAGAATTCACTTTACATTTTATATAAGTGGATTTAATCCAATTTTTCAGTCATAAGTTGATTTACCAACTGAGGATTAGCTTGTCCTTTGGTTTTTTTCATTACCTGGCCCACCAAAAACGATAAAGCCTTTTTCTTGCCATTTTTATAATCGTCCACGGGACCGGGATTCTCATCTATAACCTGCTCAACTAAATCCTTCAGCTGATCCTCGTCCGATATCTGCACTAAACCTTCTTTTTCCACAATTTTATCCGGGGGCTCTCCGGTATTTAAAACTTTCTCCAAAACTTCTTTTCCCATTTTTCCGCTAATAGAACCATCTTCTACCAGCTTTATTAATTCGCCCAAGTGTTGAGGAGTGAGTCCAGTGTCCCACGGTCCTTTACCTTTTTCTTTAAGATGCATTAGATATTCACTCATGATCCAGTTGCTGATTTTTTTGGGTTGGGAATAATGCTGGAGGGTGGCTTCAAAGTACTCCGCAAGATCAATGGAAGAGGTCAAAACTTCAGCATCATACGGAGGCAAATCATGTTCTTTTATGTACCTTTTCTTTTTTTCTGGAGCCATTTCGGGCAATTCGATTTTTACATTTTCTATTTCCTGTTCATTGATTTCTATAGGAGCAATTTCGCCGTCTACAAAACACCGGTAATCATGGGTTTCCAACTTTTCCCTCATTACTATAGTTTTTCCCTGATCTTCTTCCCATCTACGAGTCTGCGGAGACACCATTTCTCCGTTATTCAATAGTTCTTGTTGGCGCAGAACTTCAAATTCCAAAGCTTTTTCCACAGCTTTAAAGGAATTCATGTTTTTCAGTTCCACTTTTTCTCCGTAATTATTGTCGTCCAAAGCTCGCAAAGAAACATTAGCATCACAACGAAGGCTGCCTTCCTCCATTTTGCAGTCGGAAACTCTGCTATACTGCATAGCGCTTTTTAAATTTTCCAGGTATCTTTTTGCTTCTCCGGGGGTGCGTAGATCAGGTTCGGAAACAATTTCAATTAAAGGAACCCCTGCCCGGTCATAGTCCACTAACGAATAGTTTCCGCCTGGGCTGTGAACCAGTTTCCCTGCATCTTCTTCCAGGTGGATCCTGGTTATACCGACTGATTTTTCCTCACCGTGGTCATCTTCAATTTCTAGCCAACCTTTGCTTCCTAAAGGAACGAAGTACTGGGAGATCTGGTATCCTTTGGGAATATCGGGATAAAAATAATGTTTACGATCAAACCAACTGTATCGGGAAATTTCACAATTTAAAGTCAGGGAAGCTTTTAAAGCTAATTTTACTGCCTGGGCGTTTAAACGAGGAAGAGTTCCGGGGAAGCCTAAACAAACTTCACACACATGTTGATTGGGAGTAGTAGAAAAAGCGTTGGGACAACTACAAAATAGTTTACTCTGGGTAAGAAGTTCTACATGCACTTCCAACCCAATAATAGTTTCGAATTTCAATCGAATTCCTCCTTTTCTATACCTCTTCCAGGGGCAATTGACCAAGGGTTTCCCAATACTTGCCAGCGGCTTCCAATAAAATTTCCTCGGAATAAGGGGAAGCTATCAACTGTATCCCTAGGGGCAGGTTAGACGCAAAAGATACCGGTATGTTTAATGCAGGCAGTCCAGCCAGACTTACTGGAGCAGTAAAGTAATCCTCTTGGTAGTTGTCCACCACCCCACTGTGGTTCTCCAAAAGAGGGGGCAGGGAATTGGTAGTAGGCAGCAATAGAAACTCCTTTCCCTGTAAAGCTGAAGCAAACTCTTTTTTGATTAGAGACCACACCTGCAGTGCTTTTTTATAATACTTCTCATAATGTTTTTCGTTTAAATAATAAACTCCTAATACGCAACGCCTCCTGGCTTCTCCTTCTAAGGTTTGGGCACGGGTTTTAAAATACCAGTCCTCCAAATTGGAACTTTCTACGGGTTGGCCGTAACGGATACCATCAAATCTAGCCAACTGGGAAGAAGCTTCAGCACAAGAGATAATATGATAAGCCAATACTCCATATTGGAAATGAGGAAGGGAAATCTCCTCAATTTTAATACCCGTTTGGGAAAGATTTTCTACTATTCTTAAGTACTCTTCTCTAGTGTTTTCTTCTGTTTGTTGGAATAACTCCTTGGGAACCACTGCTACTGGTTCCTTTTTTAATTGGGGGGGCGTTGTCCGGTGTTTATAAGCTTTGGTCATAGCATCTCGGGGGTCAAAGCCAGAAATAGTTTCCAATGCTATAGATAGATCGTTTAAACTTCTTGCCAATATTCCCGTTTGAGAAAAAGAAGGGGAAAAGCTAACCATCCCATGCCTGGAAATTCTTCCCGGAGTAGGTCTTAAACCGTAAATTCCGCAGTAGGCAGCACTACGCCGTAAGCCTCCTCCAGTATCTGTACTTAATGCTAAAGAAGTTCCTCCCGCTGCTACTGCAGCAGCCGAGCCGTCACCAGCTGTACAGGAATTATCCCAGGGATTGAGAGTAGTTCCGAAAGAAGAGCTGCGGGTTGTATTTCCCATACTCCATTGATCCAGGTTGTTTTTACCTATGACTATTGCTCCTTTTTCAGCTAGATTAAATGCAGGGGTTGAGGAAAAAGGGGGAACCAAGTTTTCCATTGCTTTAACTCCAAGGGTTGTAGGAGTGTTTTTCCAGCAAAGATTATCTTTTAGGCTTAAGGTCAAACCAGCTAGGGAAAAGGCTTCTCCCTTTTCTAAAGATTTATCAATTGCTTCTGATTCAGCTATCGCTTCGGTTTCCCTCAGGGTTATGTAAGAGTTTAATGCAGAAGCTTCTTTGCATCGGGTCAATACGCTTTTAATCAAGTCTCTGGTTTTTATTTGTTTCTTCTTTACTGCTTCAACAGCTTCTGCTGCACTATATTTCCAGAGCTCCATTCACTATCCCTCCCTTAGTAGCCGCTTACTAAACAGCGAAATAAATATTTATTCTAATTTGTAAAAATTGCTGAAAACCCATCTATTCTTCCATTATTGCAGGCACTCGATAGTATCCATCTTCATGAACCGCCGAATTGTTGAACAAAGCCTGAAACTCAGCAGCTCTAGTAGGCTCATCCTCCCGTAATGCATTTTTGACCTCCAGCTGGTAACTGCTTGCTTCTGTCTCCACAGAAAGCCCAAAAATGGGCTCTATCCAGGACTCTATCAATTCCGCCTCCTCCTTCAGCTCTTCCACTTCTACAGCAGACAGTTCAATTTTAATTGCATTGACTGCTTTTTCCAGCACCTCTGTTTTTTCCTTAGAAAGGTTGTTCAATTTCCGCCACCTCGATATCAAAATTTTGATTTTTATTATACCATAAAGTTTTTGCTGCATAAAATTGCCTTAGAAAAAAGGATCTGCCCAACAACGTATTGAAAAGTTTCCTCGTGGATTCAGCTAGAATAATAGTTCAAACTTTGACAATAATACCACAACCGTATAAACAGCTCTATTGCATAGGGGGGTCGTTATGTGGGGGTTACCTGAACAGGTTTGGTGGATATTTATGGGAGTTCCAGTATTAATTATCCTGGGGCTATTATGTTGGGGAATTTGGTATCGACCGGACTAATAAATAAACCTTAAAATAATGAAGAGCCGGAAATAGTTGCTTCACAAATAGCTTCAATTATCAACCAGGAGGAAAAATATATGGAACGTTTCTTTATGCTGTTGGTCATTCTTTTGTACTTTGCATTTTTAATGTTTATCGGAATCCGGGTGTCCCGGCTCATCAAGTCTTCCGAAGACTACTTTGTGGCAGGAAGGAATTTAGGCTTTTTAGCTTTTATGATTCTTATTATCAGCTCCATCATAAGCGGTATGACTATTTTAGGGGCCAGCGGCCTTTCTTTTATTGCTGGTTGGCCCAGTATGTGGGAACCTATTTTCGTAACTTTGAGTATAGCTTTGGTATTTACCGTTTTTGGAGCAAAACTTTACCGAATCAGCAGCAAATACAATTACTTTACTGTCCAGGATTATCTTTCCCATCGTTACCAGAGTCCCCGCACTATTAGGGCTATTTCAGGTATTGCCGGCATTATTATCAGCTTCATCTATTTAACTGGTCAACTTACTGCTATCAGTATAGTACTATCCTGGCTACTGGAAGTTACCCATTTTACTGCTCTATTTATAGCTACCATCGTTATAACTGTTTATGTGCTCCTGGGGGGGTTATACGCTATAGCTTATACCACTATGTTCCAGGGAATAGCTTTATTTTTCGGTTCCCTGATAATAGCTCCCCTGATTATCCGTGCTGCCGGAGGCATGCAGTTTATTAACGAAAAGTTGGCCCAGCTGGACCCTAACTTTGTTCAGGCGGCTTTTCCCCAAACTTATCCTCCTGCCGAGGAATATGCATTTTTAACGCCTCTGTTCATTGTTTCTTTCTTTCTGCTTCTATCTTTTGGTTTAGCTACGGCTCCTCATTCCATTAACAACGTGCTGTCAGCCAGAAAAGCTTCATATTTTAAATGGGCTCCCCTATGCGCTTTTTCTCTTTACTTGATAGCCTTCTATTTAATAAAAATATCCGGGTTCGCTTCCCGGGTCTTGTATGAACAAGGTCACATTCAGGTGCCCGAACCAGACTACGCCTTGATTACAGCGGTGGAATACGCTTTGCACCCTGCGGCTTGGGTGCTCTTTGCCGTCTTGGTATTAGCAGCAGTAATGTCAACTACTGACCGATTGTTATTAACCATAGCCACTATTTATGGTTGGGACATACACAAAAATCTTATTAATCCTCAAATTGATGATCAAAAGCTGCGCCTTATTACTCGCCTCATCGTAGTTTTATCTAGCATTCTAGCTTTCCTCGCAGCTATTAACCCGCCTGAACTGTTAGCTTGGTTAATTTGGATGGCTATTGGATTAATGCTTTCCACTTTTTGTGCTCCCCTCCTGGCAGGGCTTTACTGGAAAAGAGCCACCCGACAGGGCGGCATCTGGGGTATGAGCGGGGGGTTGATAGCAGCTTTATTTTTTGGGTATCTGGACAACTATTTAATGGATTTACCCGTCCATTTCAGCTTATTTGGCTTAATTGCCTCCATTATTTTGTTGGTAGTAGTAAGCCTATCCAGTCCGCCGCCAGATAAAGAACTACTAGAAGAAACGGAAACAGGGTTATTTATCAAGAAAAAATCCAGGCATTTCTCAGGGGTATAATCTATCTAATACCGTGTTTCTCTAACTTGTAATACAGATTTCTGATAGATATTTCTAATTTTTTAGCCGCTACAGTTTTATTTCCATCCGCTTGGGACAATGCTTGTTCAATTATTTCTTTTTCCCATTCATCCTTTAATTCTTCCAAACCTCGGTGGAATTCAATATCTGTGGTTTTTTCATATTTTTCATGAGTGGAGAACTCTGAACCAAATGGTAGAGAAAAATGGCTTTCTTCTACAGTGGTTTCCTCATTCTTGAGGTTTATAAGAGCCCGGGATATTAAATTTTCTAATTCTCGGGTATTTCCAGGCCAAGAATAATTTTGCAGCTTTTTCATTACCCGTTCGGATATGCTTACCTCTGGACGGCCAAATTCCAGCCGATAGCGGTTTAAATAATAATTTACTAGAATAGGGATGTCCTCGGGAATTTCTCGCAAAGGAGGCAACTCTAAAGGAAATACATTTAACCTGTAATATAGATCCTTCCGAAACGCACCTTTCTCAACCATGCTTTCCAGATCGGCATTAGTCGATGCTATTATACGGGTATCTATAGGAGTAGATTTGGAAGCCCCGATTTTAACAATTTCTTCTTCTTGCAAAGCACGGAGGAATTTAACTTGTAATTCTTGTTCCATGGCTCCAATTTCATCCAGAAAAAGTATTCCTTGGTTAGCTTCTTCGAAATAACCCTTTTTGCCACCTTTCTTGGCTCCAGTAAAAGCCCCTTCTACATAGCCAAATAATTCGCTTTCTAAAAGAGAATCAGAAATGGCAGCGCAGTTTACTCTGATAAAAGGTTTTTCTGCGCGATCGCTAGCCCGATGTATGGCGTGAGCAAATAACTCCTTGCCAGTACCACACTCCCCTCTTATCAATACCGTAATAGGTTTTTCGGCAGCAAGTCTGGCTTTATGCACGGTATCCCTTAAACGCTGGCTTTTTCCTATTATATCTTCAAAGGTATACTTTGATTCCAGCTGGCGAATTTTCCGATGGGTGTGTTCCAGTTCTTTTGCCATGCGTTTTATTTGTGAAACATCGTGAATTATGCCCACACTTCCCCTTAACTGGTTGTTCTTGAAAAGGGGAGCACAACTTACCAGCACATCTCTCCTATTCCTTCCAACTTTAAGGGGGACATTAGTAACGGGCTTACCGGTTTTTAAAACCTGGTAATGCATGCTTTCCCCTTCAGCAATATCTACAGTGGCTGGTTTGTGTAAAACATCTTCTTCGGTAAGCCCAGTTATTTCTGTATAAGCCCGATTTACTAATATTTGTTCCCCATGTTGATTGACTACCGAGATGGCATCCTGGATAGAATCAATAATGGTCTTGAATAAAGAATTGGTTTCTTCTAAATTCTCTTCCAGGGAAGCTAACAGTTCGGAGGAAATACTTTCGTCCTTTGGAAAAGGCATCAGCAAATTCACCCCCTCCTGCTTGTTTTACTTATTACTTATGCCCAATCCAAAATAAAAGGGCCAGGCATTTTTATTTGTTTATTAAGGGGTCTTTCGAAGGCGGATTGGTTGCGGATTGATTGTTATAAACTGCTTGTAACCATTATACTAAATACTTTGAATTATTACAAAAGATATTTAGTTTTTAGTGAAGGGACAGGGGTTTATTGCAAATG
>CAZXDQ010000102.1:0-6808 GCA_964639405.1 uncultured Syntrophomonadaceae bacterium
GTGTCCGACTTTAGCACTGGGCATCAACCGCATTCCTCCGGAAACCATGCCCAAACCCGCCCGCAGGATGGCAATAAAGGCCATTTTTTTTCCGGCAATGATGTTGCCCCGAGCCCTACCCACGGGTGTTTCTATTTCTACGCCCACCAGGGGAAGGGATCGGGTGGCCTCGTAAAGCATGAGGATGGTCAGTTCCTCTACCAGGGAACGAAACTCTTTGGGAGAAGTTTTCCTTTGCCTTAAATAGGTCAGCTTATGCTGAACCAGGGGATGATCCACAATCAAAACATTTTCCATAAATAACACCCTTTAATTTTAGTAACCGCAAATGACCTTAAGGTCAATGCAGCCGGCAACCACCATCTTTTTTTTCTCTCATTTTACCGCAAAAGAAAATTAACCCTGTAAAAATTACTTCTATTATAATATGGTTTAAGGTTTTAACTTTTATTATTTATACAAATTATCTGGAAGCATGTCAACATCTTAAGGAAGAATCGGGTTAGGAATCTCGCCCATTTTTACAGTTAATCTGCTGTACCTCTTCAATCTTGTCCAACCGGCGCTGATGCCGTCCCCCTTCAAAGGGGGTATTTAAAAAGGTAAGCACTAGGTCCAGCGCCAATCCTTCTCCCACCGAGCGGGCTCCCAGGGTCAACACGTTGAGGTTGTTGTGCAGGCGCGCCATCCGCACCGTGTAGTTATCCGTGCAAAGGGAAGCCCGGACGCCTGGAAATTTATTGGCAGTAATGGCTACCCCTACCCCGGTGCCACAAATGACAATTCCCCTCTGACACTCTCCCCGGGAGACCGACCGGGCCACCGGTGCCGCAAAGTCGGGGTAGTCCACGGACTCTTGGTCATAGGTGCCGTAGTCCAAACCCTGGTGCTCTGCGCTCTCCTCCAGGTACTCCTTAATCTTCTCTTTCAACTCATATCCCGCGTGGTCAGCCCCCAGAGCAATCTTCACCTTCCATCGCCTCCCATTTGTTTTTCCTCCCCTGCCACAGGGGGGACGGGGTACCTGGTCCCTCCTGCCGGTCTCTGCCCCCCAGCGACGGGATTTTTAATCTTCCGTAGGGGCCAGGTACCCCGTCCCCCTGGTCCCTTTTGGGGTTAGGGGGGGAGGTGGGCCTCCAGGTTTTCTAACAGGGCTTTAACCGGTTCTTCTATCTCCTCTAAAGTCCTTCGATATTCCTCCAGGGTGCCGCCGAAGGGATCCTCCACCTCCCAGCCATCCTGTCCCCCGCAGGCGGTGGTGGAAGGATCAGGGGGAGAAAACTCCTTCAACAGCTTAATTTTGGGTTTCGCCTGGGGGAACTTCCGCAAAAGGGCTTCCCGGTGTTTTTTAGTCATTACCACCAACAGCTCGGAATCCTGAACCAGTGCTTGATCCACGGGCCGGGAAGCGATCCTTCCCGGATCCACTCCCCACTCCCGGAGAACCTTCCTGGTTTCTTCCAGGGGAGGCTCCCCTTCCATGGCGGCAACTCCCGCTGAAGTAACTTCCAGCTGGTAAGAAGGAGAGTGGAGCTGCGCGTAATGTCGGCACAGGGCCTCTGCCATAACGCTGCGGCAGGTGTTTCCAGTGCAGACGAAGGTAATGCGAACGGTAGGAGCAGCTATAACAACCACCTTCCTTGTTCTTTTTTAATCCTTTTCCCGGCGTATAAATTTTTTATGCTGCCCGGCTCTTTCCCGCTTTCAAGAAGAAGAAACTATTTCCCGGGCCGCTTTTTTCAATCTATTCATCAGGGTAAAAAGTATACCTTTTTCGGGGAAGCCTTCTGCCAAGATAACCTCCGCCCCCCGTTCATCCAAACTGCGCAGGGAAGCGTATAAAGAAGCAGCCAGATGGTACGGTTCCTGCCGGGACCCCAGAATTTCCACTAGAGCATAAGGATCCTGGGCCTGGGCCTTGGCCAAGGGATGTTCTTCACTGCAAAGCACCCCTACCACAGCTCCACCCCTTCTCCACTCCTCCAGGGCCTCCTTCATCCAGGATTCCATCTCCTGTCTTTCTCCCACAAATAGGTAGAGGGCAGCCCCGGGGGCGTAGTGGCGATACTTCATCCCGGGGGAAACGGGAACGCGGGCATCGCCGGAAACTTCTATCTTTTTACCCCTAAATTCCTCCAACTGTTCCCGGGTAATTCCTCCCGGCCGCAGCAGCACCGGCGGGTCCTGGTGGAGGTCCAACACCGTGGATTCTACTCCTATAGAAGCATCACCGCCATCGATTATCCCCTCTATCTTTCCCGCCAGGTCTTCCCATACGTGTTCCGCCCTGGTAGGGCTGGGACTTCCTGATAGATTGGCGCTGGGGGCGGACAAAGGAGCCTGCACCTCCTCTATAAGTTCTCGAGCCAGGGGATGGGCGGGGACCCGCACCGCCACGGTATCCAGGCCGCAACTAACCTGATCCGGCACCTCTCGCCTTTTCTGCAAAACCAGGGTCAACGGTCCCGGCCAGAATTTTTCGCCCAGACGCCAAGCCTCTTCGGGAATATCAGCGGCTACCTGGAACAAAGCTTCCGTAGAAGCCAGGTGAACAATAAGGGGATTGTCAGGAGGCCTCCCCTTTACCTGATAAATTTTTTGCAGAGCTTCCGGAAGAAAAGTGTGCCCGCCCAACCCGTAAACGGTTTCCGTGGGGAAAGCCACCAAACCTCCTGCTTGCAGTATGCGGCCCCCTTCTTTTATCGCTTTTGCTTTTTGCCCTGCCTCGGAGGTGGGGTACCATTGGGTCTTCATCTTGGGCAACTTCTCCTTCTCCCCTCGCACCTTCATCTTTCAACCCAGAAATTCTATCCTAGAAATTCCATTCTAAAACTTCATCTCTGCCGCAGCAGAAGCAAATATTTCCAGCAACAAAGCCAACTTTACCCCCCGCGTTTCCCTCACCAAAGGAACCAGGAGGCTCACCTTTATAGAATTAAATTGTTTCTCACATCTCTTCCTCTTTTACCCCGGTAACCGCTTCCGCCAGGTTGGTGGCGTGATCGCCAATCCGCTCAAAGTTACTCAATATGTCCAGGTATACCACTCCAGAATAGGGATAGCACCTCTTGGTATTGATCCGGGCTATATGATTCTGGCGCAATTCATGCTCCATTTGGTCCACGTAGTCGTCCTCTTTAATTACTTCCCTGGCCAATTCAGCATTTTCCGTTTCGAAAGCCTGGATAACCTTTTCCATCATGCCGTCGATCCTTTTATAAAGCTGATCCAGCTCCCTTAAAGCATCGTCGGTAAAGGGCAGCTTGTCTTCAATTTTAGTTTCGGTTAGCTGCAGAATATTGGTGGCATGATCCCCTATCCGCTCAATGTCGTTAGTTGCCATAGCCAGGCGGGAAACAGCGTTGGACTGGTGCCGGGCCAAAGAATGCTGGGAGAGTTCCGACAAATAAATGGTGATCTCCTGTTCCAGCCCGTCCACCATTTCTTCCATTTGATTCACGTGGGGGATTTTTTTCAGATCGTTATTGAGAAAGGCTTCCATGGCATCCTGCACCATGTCCCTGGTTATCCGGGCCATGCGCAGGACCTCTTTGCGAGCCGCCCCAATAGCTGCTGCCGGAGTCTTGAGCATCAAGCGATCCAAATAGCGAGCTCCTACTTCAATTTCCTTTTCTTCTCCCGGCACCAAACGCTTAATCAGGGCATTGAAATAAACAAAAAAGGGAAGAACTACCAGGGTGTTCATTACGTTAAAAATGGTATGGGCATTGGCAGCTTGCCGGGGAACGGTTTCCGCGGTCTGAAGGACTAAATCGGTAAAGGGGCGCAGCAGCAGCAGAATCAAAACTATACCAATCAAATTGAAAATCACATGGGCTGCTGCCGCCCTGCGGGCTGCCAGATTGGTGCCCAGGCTGGCCAAAATAGCAGTAATGCAGGTTCCCAGGTTGGTGCCCACAATCAAGGGCAGGGCTGAACGGATGTCAATGAGCCCTTCAATATCGGAGAGGGCAATGATTACTCCGGTGGCAGCGCTGCTGCTCTGCAGCAGGGCGGTGAAGATGGCTCCGCCCAAAACCCCCAGCAGGGGATAATCACTGAAGACTACCAGCATATTCTGAAAAGCTTCCACATCCTTTAAAGGACGCATGGCTTCGGACATAACCGACATGCCCAGAATGAGGAGACCAAAGCCCAAAAGGGCCTGGCCCAAATACTTATAAAGGCGTCGGGTGCCAAAAAAATTGACCAGGGCCCCCACGCCCACTGCAGGGAAAATAACCACGGCAATGTCAAAGGAAATGACCTGGGCAGTAACGGTGGTGCCCACGTTGGATCCCATAATGGTGCCCGCCGCCTGGGAAAGCGCCATTATACCCGCGTTGGAGAACCCTACCACCATTACCGTGGTAGTAGAGCTGCTCTGGAGCAACACGGTAACTACCGCCCCCGTGATCACTGCCATCCAGGGACGAGAAGTAACGGCCTCCAAAAAGCGCCGAAGCCGGTCTCCCGCTGCTTTCTGCATGCCGGAGGCCATCATCTGCAGGCCAAAAAGGAAGAGACCTAGACCACCAATCATCTCGAGAACAATGGACATAGAATAGATAGCCCCCTGGAAGCACAAGCAAATAAAGCCCTACTTTCCAAAGTCCATTATAAGGCATGGAGATAGCATTTTCAAATGTGTTTATTGCTGAAATAATCAAAACAAGAAAAATGTGTTATAATCTAGTAAATTATTTAGGGCTGCAATATACCTTCAGCTCAAATAAAGCCCGGGTTAATTTCCCGGAAAGCAACCATCGGAGGAGGGTTGAAGGTGAGTCACCACCTGATACGTTTTGGCATTTCCATTCACGAAGATCTGTTGGAGCGTTTTGATCGGCAAATTGTTAGCAAAGGTTACCATAACCGCTCAGAAGCGATTCGAGACCTGATCAGGAACCACTTGGTAGAGCTGGAGTGGAGCGAAGAAAAGGAAGAAGTGGCCGGAACCCTGACCCTGGTGTACAACCACCACGTAAAGGGTCTAACCGACCTGCTGACTGAACTGCAGCATTCTTACCACCACCTGATACTTTCCACTATGCACGTGCATTTAGATGAACACAATTGTTTGGAAGTGCTGGTAATCAAAGGAGAGGGCCAAGAAGCCCGGGAGGTTGCCAACCGCATTTTAGGAGTTAAAGGGGTTCTCCACGGCAAACTTTCTATCACTTCTACCGGCAAAAAACTTACTTGAACAAAGGAACTTTTAGCGATCTAGCCGGTAATTTTTATCAACCGGGTTAGACCCCGGTAATCCGAAAGAAGGGTGATATTATTAAAACCGTATCTACGGCAAAGCTCGGTTAAAGGAGCTGCCACCTGAGGACTAATTTCCAAAACCGCCAGAAAGTTCTCCTCCCGGTGCCACTCCAGACCAGCCAAAATGCGCCGGTAGCCTTGTAATCCGTTTTCACCGCCGTGGAGGGCAGAAAGGGGTTCGTAATCTTTTACCGTGGAAGACAAGGCCTGCAGTTCTTCGGTAGTTACATAGGGTGGATTAGCCACTACCAGGGAAAATTTTAGCCCGGTACCGTCCTTCTCCCGGTTAGTTTCCTGGAGCAGGGGTTCCCAATAATCACCTTCCACCAATTCTAGGCGCTCTTCCACCCCCTGCCGGGCAGCATTTATCCTGGCCACTTCCAAAGCAGCCGGAGAAATATCCACTGCCCACCAGCGATGGCAGGGGTAGAGCCAAGCCAAGGTCACTGCTAGCACTCCACTGCCGGTTCCCAGATCCACTCCTTTCAGGGGAGCAGTTTCCCACCTCTTCTCCTGTAACCACTGCCTAACCGTGTCTACCATCAGTTCCGTTTCCGGGCGAGGTATTAGTACCTGGGGATTTACTACAAAATCCAGGCCGTAAAATTCCCGGGACCCAGTAATATAGGCCAGGGGGTAGCCGGTGCCCCTCTTCCGCAGGTAACCCCAAAATTTCTTTTCTGCTTCCAGGGGAACTACCTTTTCTGGATAGCGATATAAGTCTACTCTTCCTACTCCCAGGCAGTAAGCCAATAGCACTTCACTTTCCAGCCGGTGCTGGGATACCCCTTGGCCCTTTAAATAATCAGCTGCGTTTATTAAAAGCTCTCTAGTTTGGGAAGCCACCGCTCCCTTCACGCCTCCTAACCTTAATCAGCGCTGTTCCTTCAGCTACAAATTCTCCCTAAGAAGCGCCAGGGGACCGACTGCGCCTGGCCTCAGATCCGACTTACTCCTTGACTTGAGACAACTGCTGGGCCTGCTGGTGGGCTATTAAGGGATTAATGAGTTCGTCCAGCTCCCCTTCCAGGATCTGCTCCAGCTTATGCAAGGTTAAGTTGATACGGTGATCGGTGACCCGGTTTTGGGGGAAATTATAAGTGCGAATCCTTTCGCTGCGGTCTCCCGAGCCTACCTGGTGTTTTCTGGCTTCCGCCACTTCCTGCTCCTGCTCCTCCTGGTATTTTTCATGGAGGCGGGAACGGAGAACCCGCATGGCTTTATCCCGGTTTTTATGCTGGGATTTCTCATCCTGGCAGTTAGCTACAATACCGGTAGGCAGATGGGTGATGCGGACCGCCGACTGGGTGGTATTCACGCTCTGACCTCCAGGGCCAGTAGCGCAAAAGGTGTCCACCCGGAGGTCCTGGGGCTGGATTTCTATCTCGATCTCCTCGGCTTCTGGCAGCACCGCCACTGTAGCGGCAGAAGTATGAATGCGTCCGCCGGATTCGGTGGTGGGCACCCGCTGTACCCGGTGCACCCCACTTTCAAATTTAAAACGGCTGTACGCCCCTTTGCCTTCCACCGCGAAAGT
>CAZXDQ010000103.1:0-6780 GCA_964639405.1 uncultured Syntrophomonadaceae bacterium
GCACTTGCTTTCGAGTTGACCCGGAAGGAAGCCATAGCAACCTGATAGAGAATTGATAGACAGAGTAGCTACTATTAAGTTAAACCATCCACCTATCAGGAGAAAGGACAAGGTTCAATCCATGGACTACTTCCATCTACATTTCATTGGAATAGCCGGCACCGGCATGAGCGCAGTTGCCAGAATATTACTGGATAGGGGGTATAAAATCAGCGGTTCCGATCTGCGCAGTACGGAGCTCACTAAAAACCTGGAAAAGCTGGGAGCCAAAATCTACTCAGGTCACCACCCCGATAACTTGCAAGGAGCAGATACAGTAGTCTACTCCACTGC
Organism: uncultured Syntrophomonadaceae bacterium; assembly: GCA_964639405.1. Lineage (GTDB taxonomy): Bacteria > Bacillota > Dethiobacteria > DTU022 > PWGO01 > CAZXDQ01. The sequence goes on from CAZXDQ010000103.1 coordinate 334, forward strand.
TATCCCCCAGGATAACCAGGAACTGCAAGAAGCCCGCAAACAAAAACTCTCTATCAAGCACCGAGCAGACTTGTGGGCAGAAATAATCAATTACTCCACTGGAATCACCGTGGCCGGAGCCCACGGAAAAACCACCACCACCTCTATGCTGGGTTACCTGTTAACAGAATACGGAATGGATCCCACCGTGCTGATAGGGGCTTTCAGCCAGGACCTCAACGGAAACGCTCGCCCAGGTAGAAGCCCCTATGTAGTAGCAGAAGCCGATGAAAGCGACAACTCCTTTATTAAGTATTTCCCCTACGCCACTGTGATTACCAATATTGATCCCGACCACCTGGAAAATTTTCAGGGAGATTTTAATAAGCTAGTAGAGGCTTACCGGAAATTTTTGAAGCAAGTAAAACCCTCAGGGTTCTCCCTTTTATGCCAAGAAGATCCCCTGCTGCAGACTATGAAAACCGAAGCAGGCAGCAGTGCTTTGACTTACGGTTTTTCCGAAAACTGCGACTATCAGCCCAGGAATATAAGTTTTTGCAAAATGAAAAGTTATTTCAGCCTGTATTTCAGGGGAAGTTTTTTAACTGAGATCTATTTGGCAGTCCCGGGAGAACACAACATCTTAAATGCCACTGCAGCTTTAGCAGTGGGGCATCAGCTAGGCTTAAATATGAATGACTCGGCAAAGATCATGGAAGGCTTTCAGGGAGCCAAGAGGCGTTTTCAAGTAATAGGCTCTTCCTCCAACATCACGGTGGTGGACGACTACGCCCACCATCCCACAGAAATTAAAAAAACTCTGCAGACAGCTAAACTGCAGAATAATAAGCGGATGGTAGTTTTTTTTCAACCCAAGCGCTACACCCGAACCAAGTTCCTCTTCGAGGAATTCACCAAAGCCTTCGCCGATGCCGATGTACTGGTTATTTCAGAAATCTTCCCCTTTGGAGAAGAACCAATCCCCGGCATAACCTCGGAAAATTTAGCCTTAGGGATTGAAGAGAAAAACGGAAAAGAAGTAAAAGTGCTTCCCTATGAACATTCCCTCATCGTAGAGGAGATGCTTGACATTTTGCAGCCGGGAGATTTAGCTTTAATTATGGGTGCCGGTGACGATATAGCTGAACTAGCCTGGAAGATTTACCAGGAAATTAATCAACAGACACCAGAAACCAGCCTTTCATAATGATTACTGGTTAACTTATTTAATAGTTTCACACAAACTGTTATTTTCCCTCACATCCTTAAAAATGACATAACCCGGAAGTTTCTCCTTGTATTACGCTTATACTTCTCCTATAGCCTTCTATAGATGTTTGACTTTATTTCAAAATAAACGTAATATTAACTATAGCATGGTAAAATTGAAAGATGTGTGCATAAAATAAACTTACATTAATTGGGGGATAATATGGCGAGAATAAAAGTAGAAAACGTATCCAAAATATTCGGCAGCAGCCCCGATAAAGCCTTTGAACTATTAGAGCAAGGGTACTCCAAAGAAGAAGTAATGAAAAAAACCGGCCAAGCAGTAGGAGTATACAATGCCGATTTCGAAGTGGATGAAGGGGAAGTTTTCGTGGTAATGGGGTTGTCAGGAAGCGGCAAATCTACTCTTATCCGCTGCCTCAACCGCTTAATCGATCCTACTCGAGGAAAAGTATTAATTGGAGATGCAGAAGTAACCGCCATGGACGAAAAACAATTGCGGGAATTCCGCAGGCATAAACAGTCCATGGTTTTTCAGCGTTTTGCCCTCTTCCCCCACCGCACCGTCCTGGATAACGCAGCCTTTGGCTTGGAAATCCAGGAGATGGACAAAGAAGAGCGGGAGAAAAGGGCTATGGAAGCCCTTAAGTTAGTAGGCTTAGCCGGATGGGAAAACCGCTACCCCGATCAACTCAGCGGCGGAATGCAGCAGAGGGTAGGACTGGCCCGCTGCTTGGCAGTGGACCCTGAGATCCTGTTCATGGACGAAGCTTTTAGCGCCCTGGATCCTCTTATCCGAAGGGAAATGCAGGATGAGCTTTTAGCTCTCCAGGAAAAAGTAGGCAAAACCATCGTCTTTATTACTCACGACCTGGACGAAGCCTTGAAATTGGGAGACCGAGTGGCTATCATGAAAGACGGCAAATTCGTGCAAATCGGGACGCCAGAAGAAATCCTTACCAAACCAGCTGACGACTACGTATCCAAATTCGTGGAAGATGTGGACATGTCTAAAGTCCTAACTGCTGAGGGAGTGATGATTGATCCCACTCCGGTTGCTTTCCCTAAAGACGGTCCCCGGGTCGCCTTGAGAAAAATGCGAGAAGAAGGAATTTCCGGCATCTTCGTGGTAGACAGGGCCTGGAAACTCCAGGGATACGTCACCGCTGAAGCAGCCAAGCAAGCGGCTGAAAGGGGAGAAAACGAGGTTAGCCAAATTGTGCAGAAGAATATTCCGACAGTCCAACCGGACACCACTATAAATGAAATATTTGAAACCGCTGCCAACGCTTCCATACCGGTCGCTGTGGTAGACGAAGAAAATTACTTAAAAGGCCTGTTAGTAAGAGGAGCACTGCTTTCGGGGCTGATAAAGGAGGCAACTGCTAACCATGGAGAAGATATTTAATCCCCTGGATTTGCTACCCCGTTTGCCCCTGGGAGATGGTGTAGACACATTCATTGACTGGCTGTTGTTCTGGATTCGAGGCATTACCAGGTTCATCTCCGATGTCCTGTCTACTTTTATGGACTATTTTGCTGATGCCCTTTTATGGATACCACCTTTTATCCTGGTTTTAATTTTTGCCCTATTAGCTTATTACTTTACTAAAAACTATAAAGTAGCCCTGTTTTCATTCATAGGATTGGCTTTGCTTTACAATATGGAACTGTGGTCGGCATCTATTACCACCATTACCATGATCTTGATTTCGGTGCTTATCGCCATAGTTATCGGGGTTCCCTTAGGTATATTGGCTTCCAAGAGCGATTTATTTCATCAGATTATTACCCCGGTACTGGATTTTATGCAGACCCTTCCACCTTTCGTTTACCTAATTCCAGCGGTATTCTTTTTCGGCACCGGTGTAGTAGCAGCTATGATAGCTACCGTGGTATTCGCCATGCCTCCAGTTATCCGGCTTACCAATTTAGGCATCCGCCTGGTCAATCCAGAATTGATAGAAGCGGCGGCTGCTTTTGGAACCACCTACTGGCAAAAACTTTCCAAGATACAAGTACCCCTGGCCATGCCCACTATCATGGCAGGAGTTAACCAGTGCATCATGTTAGCCTTATCTATGGTGGTTATCGCCGCCATGATTGGAGGAGGAGGCTTGGGGGCCCTAGTTTTAAGGGGCATTAATCGTCTGGACATTGGTCTTGGTTTTGAAAGCGGCTTGGGAGTGGTGATCGTGGCCATTATTCTAGATCGCATCACCCAGAGCAGTGGACAGCAGGAGAAAGAAGAAAGTTAGAATAATGGCCGTTGAATCACAATAAAAAGAACCTTAAAAAGGAGGGGTAAGCTTGTTTAAGCACAAACCGGCTTGGTACATGATTGTGTTGGTGTCGGTGTTGGCGCTGGGCTTAATGGGATGTCCAGCAGAAGAAGAGGAAGTAGAAGTAGAAGAAGGGGTGGACGAAGTAGCTACCCACTACGAAGGAGCACGCATCGGCTTGGTAGTGCCTGAGTACGTAGACATCGATTCTATCGAAGAGCTTAACGATCACGTGGATGAATTTGGAGGAGAAATTGAAGGCATCGATCCGGGTGCAGGCATCATGGCAGCTACTGAAGATGCCATTCCCGAGTACGAACTGGACTACGATTTGGTAGAAGGCAGCGACGCTTCCATGACTGCAGAATTGACTTCTGCCTATGAAGAAGAAGAATGGATCGTGGTTACCGGGTGGACTCCCCACTGGAAGTTTGACCAGTTTGACCTGAAGTTCCTGGAAGATCCTGATAACGTTTACGGAGAAGCCGAGTACATTGGCAATATAGCTCGCATGGGCCTGGAAGAAGATATGCCGGGAGTATATTCTTTCCTGGAAAACTTCTACTGGGATGACGAAGAAATTGGGTTTGTAATGGGTGAGATAGCAGATGGAGTGGGTGAATTAGAAGCTGCCCAGAATTTCATAGACGAGCATCCAGATATTGTAGACGAATGGACTGCCGAACTCCCCGAAGGTGAAGGGCAAGAGGTAGAAATAGTCTATGTGGAATGGGAATGCGCCATAGCCAGCACCCATACGGCTAAAGCTGTCCTGCAGGACATGGGCTACGAAGTGGATATCACTCCTGTAGACGCCGGCGTCATGTGGTCTTCCCTTTACGACGGAGATAATGATTTTGCCGTCTGTGCCTGGTTGCCGCTGACCCACGGTGATTACGCCGAAGAATACGACCTGCAGTAACTTCTTAGAATACAAGGCAATCAACTCTTGATTAAAACAAAAAAGCAGGCCGGGTTTTCCGGCCTGTTTTTTTATGCTTAATAATTCTATTTAATAATTCAAGGAACTTGCAAAGAATTATTAATACTAGATCTGCAATTCCAATCCAGGTTAACTGTCCGCATCAAAGGCGATATCTTCTACTTCCCCCTTCTTCTCCCTCTGCATAAGGGAGTAAAGGGCGTCCCGGGGGGATTTTTCTGCAAAAAGTACCGAGTAAAGCTCCTTAGTAATGGGCATTTCTACCTCCTGTTTTTGGGATAGTTGATAAGCAGCCCGAGTAGTCTTAACTCCTTCCGCTACCATCTGCATCCCCGCAAGAACCTCTTCCAGTTTATGACCTGCCCCCAGCTTAAGCCCTACTTTTCGATTGCGGCTGTGTTCGCTGCTGCAAGTCACAAAAAGGTCTCCCAGCCCAGAAAGTCCAGTAAAGGTCCTCTCCTTGGCACCTATGGACTTGCCCAGACGGATTACCTCCACCAGCCCTCTGGTAAGCAAAGCTGCCCGGGTATTGTCTCCCAAGCCCAGCCCTTCAGTGACCCCGGAAGCCAGGGCGATAATGTTTTTCAAAGCTCCTCCCATTTCTACCCCTGCCAGATCCTGGTTGGTATAGACCCGCAAGTGGGGTGTCATTAAAACTTCCTGCACTTGCTGGGCAATTTCTTCTCTAGCTGATGCTACTACCGTAGCTGAAGGAACTTTCCGGGAAACTTCTTCAGCGTGGTTAGGGCCAGATAGGGCTGCAATTCCACTGTGTTTAGACCCTTCTAAGGATTCCTCAATAACCTGGGATAACCTCAGGTAGCTGCCTTCTTCCAAGCCCTTAGCCGTGTTTACCAGGATGGCACCGACCGACAGATGAGGCTTTAAAGCTTCCGCAGTTTCACGGACTCCATGGGATGGCACGGACAAGAACAGAAAATCTTTTCCCCTTGCTGCCTTAAAAAGGTCAGAAGTAGGTTGGATGCCAGAGGGAAGCTGCACTTCAGGTAAATAATCATGATTGATCCCCTGTTCCATTATAGTCCGACAGCGCTCCTCATCCCGCACCCATAAAGACACCTGGTGTCCTTTTTCTGCCATAACCATAGCCAGGGCGGTGCCCCAACTTCCCGCTCCTATCACACCTATTTCCAATTCTTTATCCCCCGCTATCACACTGTTTCTTTTTCTCCCAGCTTCTTTTCCGTCCCTCTAATCAGCCTGACCAGGTTTTCCCGGTGGCGCCAAATTATCAAAGCCGCCAAAGCGACCCCCAGTATCACGTATTCTGTTGAATAGCCCCAGATCCAAAAGAAAATCGGCACCAACCCCGAGGCGCTTATGGAACCCAAAGAAACGTAACGAGTAAGACCAATGAGGGCTCCGGCAATTAACAAAACGATAATAAAGGGGAGAGCAAAGCCTGGAATGGACAGCATAACCCCTATACCGGTAGCGGCTCCTTTTCCGCCGCTGAATCTTAAAAACACCGGATAGCAGTGTCCCAGAACTACCAGGAAAGCAGCAAACAACATGATTTCCATACTGTCCCAAACCAACCAGGGCACCAACACCGACACCACCCCTTTGCCTACATCCAATAGCAAAACCAACGCAGCAGTTGGAGTGCCCAACAGGCGCATAACATTAGTGGTGCCGATATTTCCACTCCCGTATTGACGGACATCCACATTTCTTACCAGCTTTACCATCAAGTAACCAAAGGGTATTGCTCCCAACAAATAAGCAGCTAACAACCACAAATACTCCACCGGGAACCCCCCTAATAAAAGAAGAATTAATAATAATATTACTACCCAGGCCGTTAAAAGGCGAAGATGGTCAGGTTGCTAATGGCGGAGTGACTGTCAACGAGTGATAGAAGTAGCCGGCGAAGCCTTGCCCCGTAGCAGGCCGGCACATGGTTTCAGTGCCGCCTCGACCCGGAGCCGGTACTACAACTGCATCTTTTTAATCAGTTGAGTGCCGGCGACTGTCGAGGGTAGCCTGCTA
>CAZXDQ010000104.1:0-6775 GCA_964639405.1 uncultured Syntrophomonadaceae bacterium
ATAAATAATATCGTAGCCAGTAACCAATACATCGGTGGGAAAATATCTGTCCAGATCAGGTGTTTGGTCTGGCCAACCCAAAGTAGAAAAAGGCCATAAAGCTGAACTAAACCAGGTATCTAAAACATCAGGATCCTGTTGCAATTCATCACTGCCACAAGTGGGACAATGTTGAGGATCATGGTGATCTACCACAACTTCTCCGCAGGAACAATACCAGGCCGGAATTCGGTGGCCCCACCATATTTGCCGAGAAATACACCAATCCCTTATATGGTCCATCCAGTTTAGATATATCTGGCTAAATCGGTTAGGCACAAACCGGGTTTTCCCATCCCTCACTACTTGAGCGGCAGGTTCAGCCAAAGGCTTCATTTTAACAAACCACTGCCGGGATATCAAAGGTTCTACTACCGTGGAACAACGCTGGCATCTTCCGGGAGAGTGCCGGTATTCTTCAATTTTTTCCAAATACCCCTGTTGACGCAAATCTTCCACCACTTTATCCCGGCAATGATAGCGATCTTGTCCGGAATATTCCCCGGCACCTTCGGTCATAATGCCATCTTCTCCTACTACCTGGACCAGATCCAATTCGTGTCTCCTGCCCATTTCCAGGTCATTGGGGTCGTGAGCAGGAGTAATCTTCACTGCTCCGGTGCCAAATTCAGGATCTACTTCTTCGTCTGCTACCACCGGGATTTCCTTATTCATTAAAGGTAAAAGCACTTGCTTGCCTAACAAGCCCTGATAGCGCTCATCTTCTGGATGCACAGCCACTCCAGTATCCCCCAGCATGGTTTCCGGGCGGGTAGTGGCTACTACCAATTCCCCTTCCTCTTCTACTAAAGGATATCGCACGTAAGCCAAAATGGAGGACTCTTCCTCGTGCTCCACTTCAATATCAGAAAGAGCTGTTTGGCAACTGGGGCACCAATTGATCATATAATCTCCCTGGTAAATTAGCCCCTGATGGTACAAAGAGACAAACACGTGACGGACCGCCCGGGAACAACCTTCATCCATGGTGAATCTTTCCCTGCTCCAATCGCAAGAAACTCCCAGCTTCTGCAGCTGATCGACAATTCTCTGCTGATATTCTTCTTTCCATTCCCAGGCTTTCTCCAGGAACTTCTCCCTTCCCAGATCCTGCTTGAACAACCCCTCTTGTTGAAGATGCTCTTCCACCCTTATCTGGGTAGCTATTCCGGCATGATCGGTACCGGGAAGCCACAGGGTATCATAACCCTCCATCCTTTTCCAGCGAATAAGCACATCTTGAATCGTGTTATCCAAAGCGTGCCCCATATGGAGAGTACCCGTCACATTAGGAGGGGGTATGACTATGGTAAAAGGTGTTTTTCCTTCTTCTCCCCTGGCACGAAAATAATCCCCTTCCAACCAAAAGCGGTAACAAGGATCTTCCACTTCTTTTGCATCATAGACAGGACTCAAGTTAATTTTTTTCATTATTGATACTCACCCCGGTATAAACCTGATCTAAAAACCTCACCAGTTATTTTTTTAATATATTATTATTTCCCCAGATAAAAGTCAACCACACCAAAAGAATCCCTGGAGTGGCAGATTAGTAATTTGTTACAAAAAAAATATGCCCTTGTAATAATTTTGTAACATAACTTTTTTATAATAGAAATAGTTGACCCCCTCTTTTATATATATTTACTTAAATGCGGCTCGTGGAGAGCCGTTTTTTTTTAGCTTTATTGTTAACTTAATTTTTGTATTGGTTGACAATATTCTTGGAGTCTTATACAATCCATCTGTAATTGATTCCAGCTGTAAATTCTCAAAACTTGGAGTATAGTTATTGTCTAAAAAAGTTTCTTTCGGCTTTAATTTGCTCCTCCAGGAGGCTCTCTTTGGACATGGAATCATCGTGTTTAAAAGCTTTGCTTCTCCATTATCTTCAACAGCAACCCGCGCTGTACGTTTCCGGGGGGAGACTCAGCGAAGTAGCAGGAACTTCCCGCACAGCAGTATGGAAACATATCGAAGAATTGAGGCAGAAGGGCTATCAGATAGAGGCTATTCCCAAAAAAGGTTACATATTATCCAGCTCTCCTGATGCCCTGTTCCCCGAAGAAATTCTGGCAAATCTTTTTACCAGATTCTGCGGTAAGAATATCCAATATTTCAATTCTGTTTCTTCCACTAATCAAGCAGCCTATGAGTTAGGGCTACAGGAGGCCCCAGAAGGTACTTTAGTCCTCGCAGAAGAACAAACTTCCGGTAAAGGGAGGAGGGGGAGAATTTGGCATTCCTCCTCCGGTAAAGGCATCTGGATGTCTTTACTCTTTTATCCCCGCCATCTCCTCCCCAATCAGATCGCTTCTATCACTGCAGCGGCTGGAGTTATGACCGCTGAATCCCTGGAGGAATCCACTGGATGCAAGATATCTTTAAAATGGCCCAATGACCTTTTAGTCGACGGAAAAAAGTTTGGCGGTATTTTAACCGAAATCAAAAGCAACCAGGAAGCAATAGATTTTCTGGTTTTAGGGATAGGTCTCAACATTCACCACCAACCATCTGATTTCCCTGAAGATTTGCGTTCTCGAGCCACCTCACTGGCTGAAACAGCAGAAAAAAAACTTAATAGAGCAGCTATTTGCAGAAATTTATTGCATAAAATCGAAGAGGGTTACTCCCAATTCTTAACTGAACGCTTTGAGGGATTTCGAGAAAGGTGGAAAGACTTAAGTGATACTTTAGGAAAAAGGGTGACTGTTGATATAGGCAACCAGAGAATGTCCGGTTGGGCTAAAGATCTGGATCTGGAAGGTTCTCTAGTACTAGAAGATGAAAAAGGAAAAATTACTCGCCTTTCATACGGAGAGATCCTGGAACAATAAATAATCTACTTCTAAAAAACTAAAGGTAAGAAGGGACCTAGCTTTGGAAATTTCCACCCGCGACATTACTATTATAGCTTTGTGCACTGCCATTATTAGCATCTTAGCCCAATTCGCCATACCCCTACCCTTTACTCCTGTTCCTGTAACTGGTCAAATGATGGGAGTGTATTTAGCAGGAAGCATGCTGGGAAGCAAAAGGGGGGTCCTGGCAATAACCGCTTATCTGCTGCTAGGAGCAGTGGGTGCCCCCGTTTTTGCTGCGGCCAGAGGAGGACTACAGGTGTTAATCGGTCCTTCGGGGGGTTATCTCTGGGGATTTATTCCTGGAATTTTTATTTTAGGAAAAAAAATAGAAAACAAAGCCTGCCCTCCGCCTGCAGCAATTTTACAGGGGATGATTGTTTGCCTGTTGGTCTCCTATCTTACCGGCGCTATTCAACTCTCTTTCATCATGGATCTTAACCTCTATCAAACTTTGGCTTCCGGGGTACTTCCCTATATCCCTGGAGATGGGATAAAAATTGCCCTGGCTCTTCCCTTGATAAATAGCCTTAAACATCAGCAAAGAATAACCCCCCATATGAATAATTAAACTATCATTATGAGAAAGCTTCCTGATGGGCAAGCAGGGCAGCCCCCAATGCACCAACTATTTGTGGTTCTTCCGGGATATTCAGTGTGGTTCCCAGTCTGTTTTGCAAACATTCTACTACCCCGTTATTTTTGGCTACTCCTCCTGTCATAACTACTTCTTCCTCTAATCCTACCCTGTTCACCATACCCAAAGTGCGGTCGGCAACAGAATCGTGAATGCCCCTAATAATTTCCTTTACCGGGTGGCCCTCTGCAATTAAAGAAACCACTTCCGATTCAGCAAAAACAGTGCACATACTGCTGATAGGCACTGAGTTGCCAGCTTCTGAACTTAACCTGCCCATATCGTCAAGAGCCACTTCCAGTGATTGGGCCATTACTTCCAAAAAACGCCCGGTACCAGCAGCACACTTTTCATTCATCACAAAATCTACTACTTTCCCTCCCTGGGGAGTTATGCGGATAACCTTGCTATCCTGGCCTCCGATATCGATAACGGTAGAGCTAGAAGGAAATAAATAATGTGCTCCCTTGCCATGGCAGGTAATTTCGGTGACTCTTTTATCAGCAAAGGGTATGCTTATCCTCCCGTAACCGGTGGCTAAAGTAAATATAATTTCTTCTGTTTTTTGTCCTACTTGTTTCAAAGCTTCATCCATTGCTTTCTGGGCAGCTGTTTTACTGTTAGCTCCAGTAGCCACAATAGCGTACTGATAGTTTTTATCTTTTCCCATCAACACCACTTCTGTAGATAAAGAACCAACATCTACTCCTGCTACTACTGTCAACTTTCTCACCTCTTTATGTATTTTACTGCTTATCCAAAATATCTGGAACCAATTCCGTTATTCTGTCCCACAATTCCGTTACCCCCGTTTTGTCTTTGGCAGAAAAAGCCATCGGCATACCTTGGGGAAGTTCCATTTCTTCTCTAAGAGAGTGCAAATAGCTCCTTCTCTTTCCTCGAGAAATCTTGTCAGCTTTGGTAGCTACCACTAAAAAAGGTTTTTGGTAGTGATAGAGCCACTCCACCATCATCAAATCCAGTGCTGAAGGTGAATGCCTGATATCTACAATGTGCACCAAAAGCCTGAGTTGAGTTCGATGTCCCAGGTACCTCTCCATCAATGGTCCCCACGAAAGTCTTTCTTTTTTTGACACTTTGGCATATCCGTATCCAGGAAGATCCACAAAAAAGAAATGGTGGTTAATCAAATAAAAGTAGATACCTCTAGTCTTGCCAGGGGTAGAACTGGTGCGGGCAAAATCTCTTCTGTTTAAAAGGGCGTTAAGCAAAGAAGATTTGCCCACATTGGAGCGACCTAAAAAAGCTATCTCCGGCAAGCGAGAATCAGGGAAATCATCTTCACTAAGCACCTTTGTTTTTAACCGGGCATTCCGTATCTTCATTTTGCTCACCTGCTAAATTTTATGGCGTGGTACAAGCAACCCCCTTACTCAAATACTTTTTGTCATTAACCGTAGTCACCAAAAAAGGAATCCTCTCCGGGTAAACCAGGGAATCATCTTTTTAGTCAACAAACAGTTTTCTAAGTTCTTTGAGTAAGGGGGAGAAGCAAGTTAAGCACTCTCTTCTTTTTTCTTACGCTTATCAGTAGTTACCAAAATTGGTTTTTCTTTCTTTTGAATGGCTTCCGGTGTTATCATGCATTTTTCCACATTATTTTGGGAAGGAATATCGAACATTACATCCACCAAAACCTCTTCCAGAATAGCTCTAAGCCCTCTGGCGCCAGTTTTACGGTTAATAGCTTCCTCTGCTATACATCTCAATCCTTCTTCGGTAAATTCTAGGTTTACACTATCCAACTCAAACAGTTTCTGGTACTGTTTGACCAAAGCATTTTTGGGTTCAGTCAGTATCTGTACCAGTGAATCCTCATCCAGAGGATTGAGGGTAGCCACTACCGGCACCCGACCCACGAATTCGGGAATAAGACCGTATCGCAAAAGATCTTGGGGCAATACATGTCTTAAAATCTCCCCTAAGTTGGGGTCAGTCTGGCTTCGCACTTCAGAAGTAAACCCTATGCCCTGCTTGCCTATTCGGTTTTGAATCACCTTATCCAATCCCTCAAATGCTCCCCCCAGGATGAAGAGTATGTCGGAGGTGTCTATCTGCATGAATTCCTGATGGGGATGTTTGCGCCCTCCCTGGGGAGGAACACTGGCTACTGTACCTTCCAATATTTTTAACAGTGCCTGCTGCACTCCTTCACCTGAAACATCTCTGGTTATGGAAGGATTATCCGTCTTGCGAGCTACTTTGTCTATTTCGTCAATATAAATTATACCTTTCTCCGCCTTTTCCAAGTCATAATCGGCAGCTTGGATAATCTTCAACAGGATGTTCTCTACATCTTCCCCTACATAACCTGCTTCTGTTAAAGAGGTAGCATCAGCAATAGCAAAAGGTACATTGAGGATTCGAGCCAGAGTTTGAGCTAAAAGGGTTTTGCCTACCCCGGTGGGTCCTATCATCACAATATTACTCTTTTGTAGCTCCACATCCTCCATCTTGTGTCCAGCGTTAATTCTCTTGTAGTGGTTGTAAACCGCCACAGAAAGAATCTTCTTTGCCACATCCTGGCCAACCACATATTCATTAAGGGTGTCTTCAATTTCCTGGGGAGTGGGCAAACTCACCGGGCCAAAATCACTGTCTTCTCCCATTTCTTCTTCTATGATCTCATTACACAACTCTATACATTCGTCACAAATGTAAACTCCAGGACCTGCTACTAATTTTTTAACCTGTTCCTGGGTCTTGCCGCAAAAAGAACACTTAAGTTGCCCTTTCTCGTCACTAAATTTAAACATGAGCCAACCTCACCTCGGCAAATAATAAATTACTTTCTGGTAGCCAATATCTCATCAATTATTCCGTAATTCTTGGCTTCCTCAGCAGACATAAAGAAGTCCCGGTCAGTATCCTTAGCAATGGTTTCTTTGGGCTGTCCCGTGTGTTCAGCCAAAATGCTATTGATGTTTTCCTTGATGTTCATAATTTCCTTAGCATGGATTTCCACATCCGTAGCCTGACCCTGCGCTCCTCCCATGGGCTGATGCACCATTACCCTGGAATGAGGAAGGGCAAAACGCTTCCCCTTGGTACCGGAAGCTAACAGCACCGCCCCTAAGCTGGCCGCCAACCCCACACAAATAGTAGAAACGTGGGGCTTGATATACTGAATAGTATCGTAAATAGACAATCCCGAATAAACAGAACCTCCAGGAGAGTTGATATAAAGATGGATATCTTTATCAGGATCTTCTGATTC
>CAZXDQ010000105.1:0-6738 GCA_964639405.1 uncultured Syntrophomonadaceae bacterium
ATAATACTAAAATCAACATCCCGAACCATAGACAAGTCAATAGAGACTTCTTTACTGGCATTCCTCCTTTTACTCTTTTTCCCTCAGAAGTACTCTGCCCCTTTCTTACCAATTCCTACTACCCCTCCTGCTCTTCCAAAAATATAAACAAAAAACTTTATGTATAAGCATGCATATCGCTAAAATGATTGTACCCGGTTTTTGGCTAGCGTGTCAAGCATAGCCGCGTATCAGGATCGTGTCAACCCATATCGTGTCAACCCATTGTAGGATTTTTTGTGATCGTTCTTTGATATGGTTACCCTGAAAGTGTTCTGTGAAAATGTCACCTAAGACTTCTTCGAATTTTTGTGTTTTTTATGTAAAAAAAGAAGGACCTTGTCTTCAAATGTCGAATATTTTCGAATATATCCCAAAATAGCATGAGAAATGGAGGATAAAGTCATGGCTTTATCTTGCCCAACCAACTCTTTCCGCAAAAAGCGGATCTGGAAAATTATAATTTCTTCCTTGGTTTTAGCCGCTGTTCTTATGTCATTAACTGCATATACCAAGGCAGATCCTCAGGATAATTTAGAGGGATTGGAGGAAGAACAAGATACCATAGAAGAAAAAATTGAAGATGAAGAAGAGGAATTGGAAAAGTGCATTTCTCAAGAAGAAAAACTAACGGAGGAAATTAACCAACTAGATAAGGAAATAGAGGAAACCCAAAAAAATATTGAAGAACTAAACCAAGAAATTAACTACACTAAAGAAAAAATAGAAAAGATGGAGCTAGAATTGTCCAAAGCAGAACAGGAGCTCTCTCAACGGGAAAAATTACTGGCCAAGAGACTTCGCTGTATATACGAGGGAGGCACTTCCCATTATCTGGAAGTTTTGTTTAGTTCTACTTCTTTCAGCGAGTTCTTAACCCGCTTCTACGATCTGCAGCTAATTGCGGCAGAAGACCAAGAACTAATGCTGGCTGTAAAAGATGAAAGAAGCCGCATCCAGGAAACTAACCAAAAATTAGAAGACGAAAAAATAGCCCTCCAGGGACTCCGCCGAGAAGAAGTGCAGGAAGAAAATGAATTAAACCGCACCCTCACCTCCAGGGAAAATAAAGCAGCTCAATTGGAAAAAGAAATTAAAGAAAAAGAAGCTGCTATAGAGCAAATGGAAGAGGAATCCCAGAAGATAAACCAATTAATAGTGGAAGCGGAAAAAGAAATAGAAAAAGCAAAAGCAGAAGCAAAAGCAGAAGCAGAAAAAACAGAGGCGGAATCATCTGAAGAAAATGCTGAAAATAATCATAAAACAGAGGAAGAAGAAAGCAGTTCCAGCAGTTCACCTCCTGATCAGGAGAATGAAAATACTACAGAAGAAAGTGACCACGGAGAAGGTCAGTTGCTTTGGCCAATTGAGGGGTTGGGGGTAGGACAGAATGTGACTTCAGGCTTTGGCTATCGTATCCATCCTATCTATGGAACGCAAAGGTGGCACGGAGGCATTGATATCGGTACCGGGGGAAGGCAGCTCCCCATTTTAGCTGCAGAAAGCGGTAGAATTAGCTTATCTACTTATTCTTCCGGCTACGGTAATTACGTGGTGATCTCCCACGGCAGTGGGGTCTCCACCCTTTATGCTCATTTAAGCCAAAGACAGGTAGGGGTCGGAGAAACAGTTTCCCGTGGGCAGCAAATAGGCAGGGCAGGAACTACGGGAGCTAGTACAGGAATCCACCTGCATTTCGAAGTTCACGACACCCAGCGTCCTCCTGTTCGGAATTATCAACCCCACGACTACCGCCAAGACCCATTTGACTACCTGGCAAATTAACTATCCAACTAAACTAATATACCAGCAGAAAATTTCCTATAACGAATCTTTTTACCGAAAGTAAGTGGAGATTACGGTACCATCTACCGGCGGAACTTTCTCCGCTGTCTTGTTCCGGTTTTTCTTCCTCCCCTTCCCCGGGAGAATCTTCTTCTCTTATATCTTCCGGCTCTTCTTCCGGTTCTTCTTCTGGCTCCTCCTCTTCTTCTATTTCTTCTAGGTCCTCTTCTTCTATTTCTTCTACTTTCTCCTCCTCTTCTTCTTCCACATCTTCTTGATCAGAAGGCTCTGGTTTTACTCTACAAGCAGAACAATGCCTTTCTGGCACCATATTTTCATGAAAGAAGTCGGCAGTCCGGTTGCTTTGCAAAGTGCTGGAAGAGGCCAAATCACCACAGTTAGTGCAAACTTCTACCGGTCCTACCACTCCCGGCGGCTTTACAAAATCAGTAGGTTCTTCCTCAGCAAAAGCACGGTTCAAGGTGCTTCTTATTATGCTAGTAGTGTAAAATGTGCGGTTGTGGACCGCGATATTGCCGGTATCATACCCCAACCAACAGGTAGCCACCACTTCCGGAGTATAAGCTGTTAACCAGGCATCGCGAAAATCCTGTGAGGTTCCGGTTTTTGCCGCTACTGGAAAATTCATGTTTAATGAAGACGCCGTTCCATATACAGCAGTGTCCTTTAAAATATCATTAACCAACCAAGCGGTTTCTTCAGTAACCACCCTCTGGGTTGGTGCCTCCTGTTCAAAGATTACATTGCCGTGGCGGTCATCGATTCTAGTTATAGTATGGGAGTTAACCCGCAAACCTCCATTAGCCAGAGTAGCATAAGCTTCATTTAACTCCAGAGGTTGCACCCCCCTCAATAACCCCCCTAGCGCTGCTGCCGGGTTGTGCCAGTCGGTTTCGTCAAAAGAATTGATGCCAAAATTTTGGGCATAATCAATCCCTATTCCCCTTGTCAATATGTCATTATAGACTATAACGGCAGGAACATTGAGAGAATGAGCTAAAGCATGCCTTGCCGTAACTGTGCCAGAAAAATCCCCGGTAAAATTCCGCGGGCTATATTCCTGTCCGTATATTTTCCAGGTCGTAGGCTCGTCCTTTAAAGAAGAAGCGGGAGATATGAGCCTTTCTTCCACAGCGGGAGCATAAGCAATGATGGGCTTCAAGGCGGAACCGGGAGAGCGATTACTGGTGCTTCGGTTTACCATATTGTGGACTCCATAATCTCTGCCCCCCACCATAGACAAAATTCTGCCGGTAGCAGGCTCAGAAACTACTAATGCACCTTGAGGCTGCTTAACTCCGTTTTCATTTTCCCAGCCTGCCGGGTAATGCTCAGAATCGTTCATCAATTCTTCTGCATAACTTTGTAAATCCTGATCCATAGTAGTATGAATAGTGAGTCCGTGAAAATGCAGTAGAGCCTCTGCGTCCTGACCATGGAGGGAAGGATGCTGGGAACCAATTTTTTCCCCTAAAATGGGTATCGCTTCTTCATTAATCACGTAATCCACAAAATGAGGGTGGGGAAATGTCCTTTCGGGCATGGGGGCCAGCATCTCTTCTAAATCTAATTCAATTTCCTTTTGATAGGTGCTTTCCGATATAAATTCTTCTTCCTTCATAGCACTCAGCACCATGTGCTGTCTGGCCCTAGTATCTTCAAGATTCTCATGGGGAGAAAACCTACTGGGATGCCGGATAATTCCCGCCAACATTGCCCCTTCACCCACGCTGAGATCCTCCACGCTTTTGTTGAAATAAAATTTGCTGGCCGCTTGAACCCCATAGTTATTGTGATTAAAGTAGGTAGCGGTGTTCAAGTAAAGTTCTAATATTTCTTCCTTGGAGTAGGATCTTTCTAGGCGGAATGCCAGCCAGGCCTCCTGTACTTTACGAGTTAGCGTTCTTTCCGGCGTAAGTATGGTATTTTTAACCAATTGTTGGGTAATAGTACTGCCTCCCTGACTTCCTTCTAAAGGATTGCCTGTCTCAAAAAAATTGGAAATGGCTGCACGAAATATGGCCCGAAAGTCCACCCCAAAATGATCGTAGAACCTGGCATCCTCTATTGCTATAAACGCCTGTTGAACATGTTCCGGCACCTGTTCAATGTCGATTTCTTCCCTTCTCAATTCCCGATCCAGATTAACCACCGTATTTCCATCCCGGTCTTTAATGGTAGAAGGCAAGGCAGCTTCAATCTCTGCCGGTATAAAACCGGTGAAAAAGATTAACAATATCAATGACAGTAATGCTATGCCTGCTACCATCAAGATCTTCTTCATTAGCCTTTCCCCTTTCTAAAGAAACATCCCCAAAACTTTTTCAAGAACCGTCACGGCTTACATGTTTCCGGTGTTGCCCTTGAGCTTAAATTAGCACCAAATAAATTCAAGCTGCTAACTCAGGTAAGCATATTATAGCACATTCTACCCTCTCTGGGATAATTTTAATGAGAAAAAATTTTTTCTGCGGTTCCTACTCAAAAATTGCCAGTATCAAAACGTTCCGAAGCCTTTAAAAATACCGATGTAAACAGGTCTCAACCACAAGCAGATTTCTACCATTTAAGCTTTTTAACGCATCCAAGAAATACCAAAAATATGCGGCAACCCTGTCCGCAGGAAAGGTTGAGCAAACATTCATGCTGCTTTAGTGGCACCATTAGAAGGAGGAAAATACTCCCCAAAACTTCTGCTACGAGTAGTACCGGATTTATATTAGCAGGGTAGTTACAAAATAAATCAATGAAGGCGCCTGAGGAAAGAAAACCGCTATTAAAAAAGAGGCAAAAACTGGGCTATTAAGAATAGTATGCTACATCTTTTTCTCGTGCAGGAGAAGAGGAGAAACGTAATCTTCCAGCGGCACTATCTGGTAACCCTGCCGGTGCAAACCGTCGATCAAAAGAGATACTGCCTCTATAGTGGGATTTCGGTTAGAGCCTTCCGTTTTTAACAAAGAGCCGCTATCATGGAAGAGAAGGATGTCACCTGGGGAAACACTTGACAGTAGGCGCTTGGCAATGTTTTCTCCATTAGCCCGGGGGTGCCAATCCTGAGAGGAAAGGCTCCAAAGAACCAGTTCTTGGCCGGTCAGTTTTACCAAACGCCGCAGTCTCATATCATACAATCCTCTGGGAGGACGCAGATATGGAGGATACTTACCTGTATGCTGTAAAATAGTCCAATTAGTTCGCATAATCTGGGAAGCTAACTGGGGAGGAGGAGCATGGGGAACTGTAATATGTCCATAAGTATGGTTGCCCACTTCGTGCCCTTCTTCTACTATTCTCCTGGCTACTTCGGAGTAGTTTTCCACGTTACTGCCTACCATGAAAAAAGTAGCTCTAACCCCTTTCTCCGCCAGAATATCAAGGATTTTGGGAGTATATTCCTGGCTGGGACCATCATCGAAGGTTAGAACTACTTTTTTCCTACTAGTGGGGATTCTACGAATAACGTCGCTCTGAGCTCCAAATCCGTGATAAACATAAAAATAAGCTACCCCTATAATAACTACTGCAGAAAGAATTACCGTAGTAGAAGCCAAAAAAATACCGCTCACCACCGGGGAGGGGATAAAAAAGGCCAAGGCTCGAGTGGTGAAAAAACTTATTACTACCGTTCCTGATATAAAGATCAAAACCAGTAAGCCCCTTAGAAAAATATCTAGAAGCATATTTACCTCCAAAAAGCTAAAAATATCTGCTAACTCATCCTACTTTTAATTAATTAATATCTATCAGAAACATACATCAGTCTTGGAGTGCTGTTGGAGGGGTTGATCAAATAATCCATTCCCAGGCGCAAGGGATAAGTTTCCCCCTTCCACACCAGTACCGCTTCCTGCTGTTCCTGGTCCTGGGGCTTCGATACCTTTCCATCCACCGGTGGTTCCAGTCGAACTTGGAGTTGAGTTGACTCTAATAGAGGTTTCCCATCTCCGCTCTTAAGCGACAAATGAGGGATTTCCCTGGATTCCTGGCGGAGGCACACCCTCAGCAAAGCTTCACCAAAGGATGGAGGCACTCCAGGCAAGGTAAAAAGGTTATTATCAAAACTGCTGGCCCACTGGATATAACCTTCCAACTCTTGAGTCTCCGGGAAAATAAAGCAGAACCTTTGATAGCGGAAAAGCAGGATCTGAGTCACCCAGGCAGAAGTCATCCCAAACTGCAATACCGCTGGATCTCCTGGTCCCCGGGAACTCCAACCTACTTCCCCGGTGTCAGCATGATAGGTTTCATAAAGACCCGACGAGTTTTCCACGGTATAGATAATTTTACGGTGCAGTTCATCAGCTTCTTTAAAATAACCGAAGCGGAACAGTACTTCCAGGGCGGAATAATTGTTGATCATCCATATTTGCCCCCTCCAATAGTATCCGTCCTTGCGAGCATTATAGGTGGGATCGTCAAAAGCCACACTAGGGATGCCGTACTCTCCCCAAAATTTAGAGGGCTTTAAAAGATAGCCTTCTACTACCTTTTTTACCTTATCCAAATCACTGCAGGCTCCTATAAATGCCGGCCACCACACTGCTGGAGTAACCACTTTTACAAATTTTCCTTTACGCCGATCCAGCCAAGCGCTATCCTCAGGGGACCAAAGTTTTTTATCGATCTTTTCCCGCAGTTCCAAGGCTTTCTTTAAGTATTCCCTCTGCTCCAATTCTTTACCTGTTTCTCCGGTAAGATAAGACAAGTTTAGGTACGATTGGTAGATCCAACAGTTAAGATCTACTGCACTCAAAAAGCGGGGCATTAATCCCATAATAAAGCTGGGCAAGTAGCTACGGGGATAAAACCGAGGACTGTCGTCTAAACCAGACTCCAAACCATTAATATAGGAAAAAAAACCACCGGGAAGTTGGCGGTTGTCTTCCCACCACT
>CAZXDQ010000106.1:0-6416 GCA_964639405.1 uncultured Syntrophomonadaceae bacterium
CACTTTCATATTTTGCAAAGAAAGGAGGCAAACAAAAAATAGATTAATGTGGTCCTGCAGTTATTGTGGAGCTGCACTTGCTAAGAGCTCGGCTTCTCTTCCCTATTGTGTAAATTGCCTAATAGAAGGTAATAAAGAGGTGCTTGACAGCTTGCACCAAATTCACCAAGCAACTCCAGCAGAAGAAGAGCTGTCTAGTGCTATCCCGGAGACGGGAAGCCAAGTTAATTGTCGAATATGTTCTAGGGAATGTCTTCTGGCCAGAGACGAAAAGGGTTATTGTGGCTTAAGGGTAAATCGGGGAGGTAAACTGGACCATCTGGCAGGGGTACCATCCCGAGGAGTGTTGGAATATTACTTTGATCCTTTGCCTACCAACTGCGTAGCCGCATGGGTTTGTCCAGCAAAGGAAGAAGCGCCTCCAGGGGCAAAAAACCTGGCTGTTTTTTACGGGGCTTGTACCTTAAACTGCCTTTTCTGCCAAAACTGGCATTATCGAACCTTGACCCATAAAATTTCACCTGTGGTTAGTGCTCAAACATTGGCTCAAAAAGTTAACCCGGACACTTCTTGCATCTGTTTTTTTGGTGGAGATCCGGCACCCCAACTTCCTCATGCTTTGGCTACTGCCAGTATAGCCATTAAAAACTATCCCCATCTCAAAATTTGCTGGGAAACTTCGGGTAATATTCCCCCTAAATTGTTTTCCAGGGTAATGGAGATTTCTTATTGCACAGGAGGAACGGTGAAATTTGATTTTAAAGCTTACCACCCAAATCTATATTTTGCTTTAACTGGCGGGAGTAATAGGCCCATGTTAAATAACTTTGCGGTTGCCGCCGAGTTTAGCAGGGAAAAAAGAATAAACCTGGCAGTAGCCAGCACTCTTTTGGTTCCTGGATATATTACTGTTCCAGAAATCTATGCTATTGCTTCATTTATTGCGGCGTACAATCCCTACACCCCTTATTCGCTGTTAGGCTTTCATCCCCAATATCGGATGAGGGATTTGCCTCCTACTAGCCGCAAGGAAGCAGATTCCTGTCTTTTTGCTGCCCAAGAAGCAGGTTTATATAATGTGCATTTGGCAAACCGACATTTACTCATCTAGGGATAGTTTAAGCTCTATTTTTAAATTCCTAGCCAATTAAGCCACAGAGCAAGTCAGGTCGGTTTGACACAGTATGGTGTAAGTGTTATTCTTTTACTACTTTTGAGCGCCTGCCAATTTAAGGTGGTGAAAGTTAAGTGAAGCTGCCGCATCGTTTGGCTGCAGTGGCAGAATTTATTCCCCAGGGAAAAGTAGTAGCTGATATTGGTAGCGACCACGGATATCTCCCGGTATATTTAGCAAAGAAGGGAATTTCTCCCCTAACTATAGCCACTGAGGTAAGTTATGCTTCTTTGCAGAAAGTTCGTTCCTTATCAGAAAAGCACGAAGTGGAAAACTTGGTTCTTTTAAGACAAGGAGATGGGTTATTTGCTCTGGAAAAGGGAGATGCCCCTGAAGTTTTAGTTGTTGCAGGTATGGGTGGGCATAGCATCGTCCAGATTTTGCAGCAAAACCAACAAAATTGCCCCGGGGCTGATCGAATGGTGTTGCAGCCCATGAGGGATGATCAATTTTTAAGGTACTGGCTCTTGGATCATGGTTTCTGCATCACGGGAGAAAAATTGAGCTATGAGAAAGGACGATTTTATATAGTCATGAGCTTATCCCCCGGAGTTCAACTTTTTGCAGACCCAATAGCCATGGAAGTGGGCCCGCTATTGCTGGAAAGGGGTGATCCTTTGCTGCCGGCTTACTTGAGGCACAAGATCAATTATTATAAAATGATTATGGATAAACTAAGTAATAAAGTAGGAGAAAAGAGCAAAGAGCAATTTAGTGTTTTGAAGGATAAAGTGGACCGTTTAGAGGAGGTTCTGTCTGTTGTCGATCAAGGTAAGAAAGGTGGAGGAACTGATAGAACAGTTAGCTCCTCCCTATCTGGCCGTGGGAGAAGATCCAGTAGGTTTGCAGGTTGGCTCTAAAGAAGCAGAGGTGCAGGAGCTGGCAGTAGCCCTGGAAGCCACTCCGGAGGTGGTAAACGAAGCACAACGGCAGGAAATAGATTTACTGGTTACTCACCATCCTTTAATTTTCGAGCCACTAAATTCTATAGAGTTTAGTGATACTACCGGTAGCATAATCAAGAACTGCATAGAAAAGGGGCTTCATCTGTTAACAGCTCACACCAATTTGGATATCGCGCCGGGGGGGCTTAACGATCTCTTGGCAGAAAAGTTGGGCTTGGCTGATGGACAGGTTTTGCAGCCAACATATTGGGATAAATTATTAAAATTGGTGGTTTTTGTACCTCAGGATCACCTGGAAGAGGTCAGGGAAGCAGTTTCCCGAGCAGGTGCGGGTTGTTTAGGCAATTATAGTCATGCCACTTTTCTTTCAGAAGGCACTGGAACTTTTCTGCCCCAAGAAGGGAGCCAGCCTTTTTGGGGAAGGAAGGGACAGTTGCAGAAAGTCAAAGAGTTCAGATTGGAGACAATACTGCCAGCAACATGGCAAGAAAAAGTGATAGCTGCCTTAAGGGAAAGCCATCCTTACGAAGAACCGGCTTATGATATATATCCTATGGAAATAAAGGGCAGGTCTTACGGATTAGGAAGATGGGGAGGCTTGCCTGAAACGTTAAGCTTGGAACAAGTAGCTCAGAAGGTTAAAACCGTTACTTCCCAGGAGAGGGTAAAAGTTTGGGGGCATCTTTCTCAACAAATAAACTCCTTGGCGGTTTGCAGTGGAAGCGGAAGCAGTTTGATAAAAACGGCAGCGGAAAAAGGCGTGGATGTTTATATTAGCGGTGATTTAAAGTATCATGAAATCCAGGATGGACTATCTAAGGGTATAAGCTTAATTGATGCTGGACATCTCGGCACTGAAGAATTGATGGTAAACTATTTGGGTGATTATCTGAGGCGCACTTTGGAAAAACAGGGTGCTTCCTGTGGAGTGGAAACCATTTTTCTTCCCTCGTTTAGGCGGGAAAGTTTTATATGAAGACTGGACAAGGATAGGGGTTAGCCTCTATCCTATTTTTTTGCTATCATGGTATTAGCGAGGGCAAGCAGATAAGGGGGGAGTAAATATCCCATGGAACAGCTGGAACTTCTCTGGCATTTACAAGAAGTAGACAGGAAAATCAAAGAATTATCGCAGCAAACAGAAGACAATCCAATTCTGGATGAGTTGAGAGAAAAAGAAGGTGAAGTGCAGGAACTAAGGGAAGAAGTCAACAACTATAACCAGGACCTAGAAGAGAAGTCCAAAGCTTTAAAGAAGAAGGAGATGCAGCTGCAAAAAACCTCTGAAGAAAGTAGCAATTTGCGAAAGAAAATGTACGGAGGAGAAGTCTCCAGTACCAGGGAGTTGGAGCAGATGGAAAGAAAACTAAAATTAACTGAGAAAGAAAAGGAGAATTTGGAAGCTCAAGTAATTGAAGATATGGAGAATATAGAAGAAGTAGAAAGTGCCAAGGAACAGCGGGGAAAGGAACTGGAAAAAGAAGAAGAGAATTTGAAGAATAAAGAGAAGGAATGGGAAGAGGAAAAAGCGAGGCTAAATGATGAAATAAAAAAATTACAGTTGCAAAGAGAAGAACTGGTAGGTAAAATTGAAGAGCAGTTTCTAGAAAAATATCGACGATATGCGGAAAGTTATCGTGGCAAAGGTTTAGCCAGAGTAACTTCGGATATATGCGAAGGTTGCCGAATGTTCATCTCTTCTGCTCAAAAGGGTAGGCTTTACAACCTCAATACTTTCGTGTATTGTGAAAATTGCGGAAGAATACTGGTTAAGCTGCCTGAGGATTCTTGACGGATCATAGATGATATAAGCCAGTAAAGGAGGATTATGTTGGTTCGTAAGGGCAAGCCCAAAAAAAATAGAAAAAAGCTATGGGTAGGAATAGTTGCTGGTATATGTGCTTTTGCTCTAGCCGCTTCTTCCTTCCCTTACCTGTTTGGAATGGTAGTGGGGGAAGGTGCTCCCTGGCAAACCCAGGAAGCTGACCAGGTGGGAGAAGGAGAATTAGAGAGGTTTGTGGAAGAAATTAATCGGGAGATAGAAGAGGAAGGGGAGACCCTGGAACGGTTGCAAGAGCTTAGTTGGGCCTACCAAGAAATGGCTCGTATGGAAGGAGAAGATGCAGAAGACCCAGAAATAGGTGAGGAATACCTGCAAAAATCTATTGAAGCTTTGGAAAGAGGACTGGAACTAGATCCGGACAACCCCGAGCTGCTTCTAAGTTTGTATAATAATTACAATATGGTGGGAGAAGAAGAAAAAGCAGAGAAGATGGCTGAAGAAGCGGAAGCTCAGTTTAAAGAAGCCTTAGAAGAGGAAGATTTAGGAGAAGAAGAAGCTAGGTACCGGTTTAATTGGGGTATTCTACTCTGGCAACATCAGCAGAATTACGATGAAGCAGAAAAGCAGATGGAGAAAGTGAAAGAACTGGAAGGAGAAGATACTGAACTTTATCAGCAAGCGGAAATGGTCTTAGCCAATATTCAGAGTTTAAGAGAAATAGAAGAAGAAATGGAAGGAAATGACCAGGATGAAATGGAAGAGGATTCCACTGAGTAATAAGTATGATTGAGCAATAACAATACTGGATGGGAACTACACTGTATAAAGAGTTGGTGTTGGTTTCTTCAGGAGTAAGGACAGGAAGTTGGTTTAAAATTCAATAAATGCTAAAGGAAGCTCCGGTTTTTAATGCCGGAGCTTTTTTAGGATAATATGCCGGAGTAATTAAAGGTAAGTTATAATTTACCCGGTTTGCTCTTCAATTTTTTCGATGAAGCTTTCGATAGCCCGGTTGACTTCGTCGGGAGCTTCTTCCATAACCATGTGTCCAGCCTTGTCAATGAGAGTTAGCTCTGCGTGGGGGAGGTTTTCGTGAAGGAAGTGGCTATATTTAGGGGGAGTCATTACGTCCTCGGTGCCCACAATTATCTGGGCAGGGGGTTGAATTCCTTTCACTTTATCCATTATATTGAAGTTATCGCAGGCGGTAAAATCTTCTGCAAATACATGGGGAGGTGTTTCCTGGTATTTTTGCTCCCCGTAAGCTATTAATTCTGCATCAGCCTTTTCCCCGTATGAGTACTTGGCTAAATCAGTAAAATATTCTCCCGAACGGTAAGTTTCTAAAATGGTGGGAAGCACTTTAAGTTTGGCGCCGGTTCCTACCAGTACAATCCCTTGCAGATCCTGGGGATAAGTCAGGGCGTAATCCATGGTGATAGCTCCCCCCATGGAGTGGCCTGCCAGAAAAAAAGGCGGCAACTCCAAGGAGTTAGTTATTTGATAAATGATTTCTCGGTATTCCGAGACGGAGTCTTTGGCTTTTCCCTCGGATTTTCCGTGCTCTGGTAGGTCTACAGCTATAGGCCGGTAGTTTTCTTTTAATTTTTCTAGCTGGAACCTCCAATTATCGCTGCTTCCTCCGGCTCCGTGGCAGAATAAGATGGCCTTTTTTCCCTGCCTTTCCGAAGCGGGATCTTGGTAATATATTCGGTAGTCATTCAGGTTAAGATAAGGCATTGATTTTCCCTCCTAGCTTAAAAATGGATAAAAATTACTTTATAAATTAATTAGCCAGTTTCGTTAATTATAATATTAATGTATGATATTGAAAAGAGGTTCATAATCTAAGAAGATTCTATTATCTGGGGAGCCTTTTTGATTTAGTTAATAGAGATTATTTTCAAGAGAGGAGGAAACAGTTAATGGAATTCCGTGTAATTGAAAGAAACTTTTCGGACAATGAGGATTGCCCCTCTATTCTTTTAGCCAACATCAGCAGCCACCCGGACGTAAACAAAAATCTACGGAAGATGGAGCAGGTTATTGAAATAGCCCACCAGAGGAGGGTTAACATTTTAATTTTCCCGGAGTTGACAGTAACCGGGTACGTTTGGAACAACGGCAGATACCACGAAGTGATGGATCTACTTAGAGAAGGTGAAAACAGCCGTTTACGTTCCTGGTTGAAAGGAGTAAAGAATAACCTAACAGAAGGTGAAGATGCCCTGGAGTATATTATTTACGGTAACGTTAGGGAAAAAGATGGAGCCTTTTTTAATTCTGCCTTTACCCTTAACCTGGGGATGGACTATCGGGAAGAACAGTATATTTACGACAAAGTATTTCTGCCGCCCAGCGAGCAGCCTTATTTCCGTCAGGGATCAGACTACAGGTTGACTATCGATACCAAGTGGGGGCGTTTTGGTTTTTTGGTCTGTTATGATCTCAATTTTGTGGAACTTCCCAGGCAGTACGCTTTTATAGATGAAGTGGATGCCATTATAACTATTGCAGCTTGGCATTCGGAGGCGGTGAGGGAATACAGCAAAAT
>CAZXDQ010000106.1:6426-6695 GCA_964639405.1 uncultured Syntrophomonadaceae bacterium
GTTATATCTGGAATTTGATGAACGCTTCCAAGGCTGCGTATAACCAGGTGTGGAGTTTAGGCGTAAACTGGGTGGGCAGACATCAGGTGAGCGGAGAATATTTCTGGGGTGGCAGTGGCTTGTGGGCTCCTTCCGGTTTGGAGCTTCTGCAAGGGTCCAACCTAAAGGAAGAATTGTTAATAATTAGAAACGTGGATATCAAGGAACAAAGAAAACGGGAGTTGGATGACTTCAATTATCGGATAGATTTTGATAGCTTTTATCGGCAT
>CAZXDQ010000107.1:0-6642 GCA_964639405.1 uncultured Syntrophomonadaceae bacterium
GTGCCATTTCCTTTAGTAATAGGCCCCTCCAGCCCAGTTCTTCTCCAAAGCCTGCTACGGCATTAATAGTAGGTCCGGCGATAAGGCCCTGCAACAGCATAAGTCAAAATATGAGTTGGGGGGAAAAAGGCATTTCCTCCATTTGATCTTCCGGTATAAGCCCTTCCATGTATTCGAATATTCCTTCCATTTCCGGAGAATAAGCAACTCCGGGAAATAGCAGGCTCATTCCTATAGTAACAAAAACGAGGGCAACCGGTAGTAACCAGGAAGCCAACCACCAGTAATTTAAATTGAATTTAACCCCCCAGCTTTTTATAACCGGTTCCTTGTAGATATACTTCTGGACAATTATTGCCCCCAGGAGAGGAAAAAACATATACCCAGCAGCAAATACCATAGCCAGGGGTGTCCCCCATTCTCCCCCTACAAAATAATATACCCCGGCTGCAGTCCAGCTAATAAAAAAGGTGATCAGGATAAACATAAATATTTTTTGGGTATTCACTTAACTCCCCCCGGTTTCTTTTTTTGAAGCACTTCTTAAACCATTTTACCTCAATTGAAATATATTGGGAATTATTTTTTAGTTTTATTATTTTTTAGAACTTTCTCTAATGATGAAATTTTTAACCATATAAATATATTTGCTTTTTCCTGGTAAGTGTGGTATTATACTACGCAGTGTTGAAAAGAGGAATATATTGCAGGTCTGCTAAGCAAACTTTCTCCATATGTCCCCTTTTTAATTCAATATATTTTTGAAGGAGTTTTCTGATAAATGCAAGGAATAGTAAAATGGTTCAATCCAGACAAAGGTTACGGTTTTATCGAAAGAGAGGGAGAAAAGGACGTATTTGTGCATTTCTCCGCAATCCAAAGCGAAGGGTTTAAAACCTTGGCAGAAGGTCAAGAAGTAGAATTTAGCGTGGTTGAAAGCGAACGTGGTTTAAAAGCTGCCGATGTAGTTGCCCTGTAAAATTAAAAAAGACTGAAAAAGGGCATTTCCAGTCTTTATGGAAATGCCCTTTTTGTTTTACTAATATTTTTACGAAATTTTATAAATATATGTGAAAGCAGAACGTTTATTACGTACTGGGTAACATATATATTTTCAAAACCAGGAGGAAGATAATAAATAAATGCCTACTTTTCATGAATTTGAACTTAGCAAATTAGTAATAAAAGCTACCGATAACATGGGGTTCGAAGAAACTACCCCTATCCAGGAACAAACTATTCCCATGGCTATGAAGGGCAAAGATCTCATGGGTCAAGCTCAAACGGGTACCGGCAAAACCGCTGCCTTTGGCATTCCCATGGTGGAAAATTGCACACCTGACCAGGGTCACATCCAGGGATTGATTATAGCTCCCACCCGCGAACTTGCCGTGCAGGTGGCTGAAGAAATTAACACCATAGGACAATTCAAAACAATTCGTGCATTGCCCATTTACGGAGGCCAAGATATTAACCGGCAAATTAGAGCACTAAAAACTAAGCCACAAATTATTGTGGCTACCCCTGGAAGATTAATGGATCACATGCGCCGCAAATTAATACGGTTAGACCAAATATCTACTGTAGTGCTTGATGAAGCAGATGAAATGTTAAACATGGGATTTCGCGAAGATATCGAGCATATACTTTCCCAAGTACCCGACAATCGTCAGACCATGCTGTTTTCAGCCACCATGCCCCAACCCATTCAAGAGTTAGCACGTAATTACATGCAGAAGCCAGAATTTATCAGCATAAAAACCAAAGAAGCTACCGTTCCTAATACCGAACAATACTATTATCAGCTTCACGAAAGACAAAAATTTGACACGCTCTGCCGGTTATTAGATTTGCATTCTCCGGAAAGTGCTATAGTTTTTGCCCGCACCAAGCGGCGGGTAAGCGAGCTCTTTGAAGCTTTAAACAAACGAGGCTATTCTGCGGAAGCCATCCATGGCGACTGAACCCAGGCTAAGCGTGATGAGGTTATGCATAAATTTAAAACAGGAACAGTTGAAATTCTGGTGGCCACTGATGTAGCTGCCCGGGGAATTGATGTCAGCGATGTAACCCATGTTTACAATTTTGACATTCCCCAAGATGCAGACAGTTACGTTCACCGTATAGGTCGAACCGGGCGCCTGGGAAAAAGCGGTATCGCCTCTACCCTGGTCACCCATCGTGAAATGAGCCAACTCAAGTCAATAGAAAAAACCATAAAACGTAAAATCCATTCTAGGCCCCTCCCATCTTTAAATGATGCCTTGGAAGGGCAGCAGCGCCAATCCATGGAAAAAATGACACAAGTCATTGAAGAACAAGAACATCACGCTTACAAGGAAGTTGCCCAGGAAATGCTGGAAGACAACGACGCAGTTTCGCTGATGGCAGCGGCGTTAAAGTTGCTTACTAAAGAACCCGACGAAACTCCGGTAAATATTACCCCCGAGGAAAACCCTTGGCCCAAGAAAAAGAAAACTTATTCGGGTAAAAACAACGGAAGTGGTTCCCGCCATAAGTCTCCCAGCAAAAAACACCCTAATAAGCACAAAAAGAAGCAAAAAACATATTAATTAAGTATATTCCCGTTTTATCTATTAACTCCACTAGATCCAGTCATGAATTTATTATCATGTTCAATGAAAAAAATCTACTATAAAACGCTCCATATGATGACAAACTAACTTCAGAAAAAGAGGATTCTGAAGCCAAAGAAGGCTTTTCTTGGAAAAAAATACCATAAAAAAGCGAGGGTGATATTGATGGACATAAAAAAATTATTTAAAAAAGTTAAAAAGTCGGAAACACAAAAAGAAAATATTGGCAGTGAAGTATCAAGAGAAGTGCTAATCTCCCCTTCCAAAACCGGAAATAATTTTTTAAAATTATCCGTTATTAATGTGCCTTCTGGAGCCCAAGGAACCTCCCATGTTCACTTAGGTGAAGAAGTGGTTTACACCTTAAAAGGCGAAGTTAAGCTGTTAGCAAATGGGAAAGAATATGTACTGGAGGAAGGAAGTGCTTTTGTTATCCCTCCGGACATTGCGCATCCAGTAAAAGTCACTTCCACAGAAAACTGGGTAGCTGTTGCCGCTTATTGTGATGAATGTCCTATATTAAAAAAGTTTAGAAACAAGGAAAACGTAGATTATCCTTTAGATTTATAATTTGTTCAGCTTGTCTTAGGAGAACCACAGCCATCTTTATCCTTCAAAACTTTCATCGGGCGAAGTTGGCTTTACATAATTGATAAAATTAGTACGAATATAAAAGAACAAGTACAGCTTTATTAGGGCAACTATTAGTTTCCTTCTGGAACATCAAAAAGTAAGCACCTCTAAGCTCTTGGAATACAATAAAAAAGGGACTCCTTTTTTATAGATGTATACACGAAGATATGAACGTATGAAAATCTTAAGCATTATTTTCATATCCCGATAAATTTTCATTGCTCAAAAAGAGCAAAGCTATCCGTCAACAGGGCCTCTTGTTCTAGCTTTATGTTCTTATCCAGCATCTGCTGCATTACCGAGTAAAATTCCCGATAAAGAGGTTGCTGCAAAAGGCGGCTTAAATTTTTGCGGTCGCTGGAATTCAGGGATTCGGCTAGCCTCTGGTGTTTTTCCAAAGTAACTGTATCCATAAAGAGAGGTTTTAAATTAGGCAAAACTTTTTCTTTTAGCATCCCGAAAATACGAATCCCTCCCACGTCCAGGTCACCCCAGTGGTAGAATTCCGCTGAGGGCCGGTTCTCTTCGAAATAGCACCGTAACTCACGTAAAAAAAAGCGCTTACGTGGACCTGGAAAGCCCCCCAGGTAGAGCAAAAGGCAAGAGGAGGAAACTCCCTGTCTGGCCAGGTGATGAAAGTTTGTCTTGTTCTCTACTAATAGTACCCGGTCCACATAGATACTGTTAATCTCTAGTTTTCTATTCTTACTCTCTTCATCTACTGACCTTTCTTCCAGGAGTCCAGTATCAATAAGAGTCCCAAAGTATAAAGGCGAAAGATCCATTGGGCGGCCTTCTAAGGAAATCATTAGTGGACCGGCCAGGAGGATTTCCTCGGTAGTTTTTACTATACCAACTTCGGTCAAAGCGTCTTCTTCTGAAGCAGCCAGGTCTTCCAAGCAATAACTCTTGATTGCCCTGACCAGTAAAGACTTTATTTTTTGCGAAAACAGCTTGCTGTCACCCAGGTAACGAATGCTGAAGATGCGCTCTAACATTTCCGCATCTCCTTTGTCTTCCAATCCCTGAAAAGCTTTGATCAACAGATGCAAACGGGGAAAGTCTCGAGGGAGCACAGAGGGAACGGAGAACTTTTCTTCCACCCTGTTTCGGCAGTCCTGCAAAAAGCGATGTATCCAGGTGGTAGACATCTCTTCTTGAGCTTCCCTAAGAAGTGCAGCCACTTCTTGCAGTTCCCGGTGCCGCGGAGTGCGGTCTGCCAGGCGGTAGGCCTCTTCCACTTTCTGCAGGTTTAGGCTGACCCGGTACAGGAGATTTCCTTTTTCCCCGCGGACCCATTCCACTTCTACCAATCCCCGCTGCTCCAGATCGTTTACGGCGTAGTGGACTGCTTCTTTTACTTCGGGGCGATCGCCAGCTCGGTACTCCGGCATTTGGTCCGAAGTGAAATAAAATAACACGCGGCGAGATACTTTCGACTTCCCATAAAAGTGAGAGCTCTTCTCGTACTTATCCAGGAGCCGGTTAAGGATAAATTGACGGTACTCCACCGCTTTCCTCCTTTCCCTTTCTCGTCATACCACTGCTTATCCTTATCAGCCTACCATTTCCTCCATTTCCTTGGGATCAAAGGATTTGGCTACCGCTCCCCGGCTAGTACTGGTTATCAGCAGATTTCGGTCCACATAGGGGGCAATGTCACCAATCTTTTCCGTGGGAGCTGAAAGAATCACCTGCAGCCCCAGCTCCCGGTTTAAGCGGAGGCTTTCCTGGATGCGCTGGTGATCCATCTTGCTGTAAGCCTCATCAAACACGATAAGGCGCAAGGTGTCCCTATCTCCCTGCTGGGCTCGGTAAACCTGTAGAAAAGAAGCCAGCACTGCCACATAAAAAGGGGTCTGGGTTTCGCCTCCCGACTTTTTAGTAATAGAACGGGACAGGCGGGATTCCCTGCCAAAGTCATCCACACTAACCAGATCAAAATCCAGGTAGGTGCGATAATTAGTAAAGCGGGACACATTTTCTTCCAGCTGCTTCCTCTGGTCAGCAGTGAGTTCCCCTTCTCCCACTTCTACCATTTGCCGGAAGAGTTCTTCTACGGTGTCGCCGTGTTTCTCCAGGAAAGGACGAGAAAACAGGTTGTAGCCCTCCAGGAGCAAATCGTCGGTAATCATATCATAATAGGCGCGGTAACGGGAATTGGGGGTAACCCGGAACTTGTAATGCTCTCGCCCGAAAACAGTACTCCTAATAGCCCGGTTCAGCTCTTTGATTTGTTCTTCGGCGTGTTTAATATTAGCCCGTAGCTTGCTTATAAAATCTTCCTGGAATTGCTGCTGGGCTTTTTCCTTGGCATCCTGTATTTTCTCCCGGTATTCCACCAGTAAAGTTTCCCGCAGCCGCTGCAGTTCTTCTGAAAAAGCATGATTACTTTCCTGGTTGATGTTAAAGGAAGCTTTGTAATCTCGATTGTAAGCCACTCGCATATTCAGCAGCTCATTCCACAGGTTGTCCCTCCTGGTTTTAGTGCCTTTCAAGCGGGGAGCAAAGGTTTCCCTAACCCGTACTGGTCCCTGGAGGCGTTCCAGTTCGGAACTAAAGCGGGGTTCCCCGGTTTCACGACGCCATTCTTCGGGAAAACTTTGCTGAAGCTCCTCTATTTTATCCGCCAGTTCTTTTTCCAAAGAAGGTACGCGGGTTACCACTTGATTCAGGCTTTCCCCGGTTTTACCCAGGCTGTTAGAGAGGGCGTTCTCTTCTTCCCGGGTTTGCTTTAACTCCCGCTGGCATTGTTCCAGTTCTTTTTCTACCTTTTCCAGGTAAGTCAGGTCCAGCCCTTTAAGTTCTTCCCGAACTTTCTGCAGTTTATTTTCCACTTCCTCCTTTAGGGAAACTTTCTCTTTCCATTGAAGTAAGTAGCCCACGTCGTTATCCCCAGGGAGGGGAACTCTCTTTAACTTCTCCATGTCCTGAACCAGAGGTTGCCGGGTTTCAATTTTTTCTTGCAACGCCGTTTTTGCTTCCTGTTTATTACGGATCTGTCGTTCAATGGAACGGCGACCGATATAGGGATCCCGGTAGCGCCGGGGATGAAGCTGACGAGCCACAAAATTATGATAAAGCATGGCATCGGCAGTTATGGCGGTACGGTGTTGGCGCAGCTCTTCTACCTTTTCACACTTTATTACCCGACCTAACAGATAGTCGGCATAGGTACGGGCCAGGGGATGGTCCGTTTCCACTTCCTCGGCCAGGCTGCCCGATTGCGGTTCGCTTTGATGCCGAGATACCTTCTCCAAGTCCACCAACCCTAAATCGTAAAATCCCATATCGAACTTAAGCCGTTCGTATACTCGTAGAGCATCTTCAAAGTAGCGGGGCTCTACCAGCAGGAAAAATTTTTGGGTATGAAGATAAGCTTCCACAGCATTGTGCCAGTTCTCGTTGCGTA
>CAZXDQ010000108.1:0-6631 GCA_964639405.1 uncultured Syntrophomonadaceae bacterium
TTATACAAGCCTATCAAAACTACTGCTTTGAGCGGTAGTGAGTGGGTTGGTATTTTAAGGGTAATAACAAATGATCAAAAAAAGATCGGCTATCAGCTATCTATACAGCTCTGCCGATCTTTTCAAAAAAATCTCCCCGGAAATAATTTCGGAAATAATTTAAGATATTTTTCTTTCTAAAAGGGCATCCTTCAATTTGGGAACTACTTCCGAAATGCCGTTGCTAATCACTTCATCTGCCCGGTCATTATAAGGAGTGCGTTCCCGATTAACAATTATTAACTTTTCCATAAATTGGGGTAATATGTTGGCAGGTGAAACCACCAGACTGGAACCTACCACCAACATACCATCAGCTTTTTGAGCTTCTGCCAGAGCCTCTTGGTAGGCAGGAGGCATAGCTTCCCCAAAAAGAGTTACATCCGGTTTCATTAACCCATTGCATTCCTTGCAACGGGGAGGTATTACTCCTTGATTAACCTCTTCCATGGCGTCTTTGATATTAATTTGTTTTGAACATAACATACAACTGGCAGTTTGCAGAGTGCCGTGAATTTCGATTACCCGCCTGGAGCCTCCTTTTTGGTGAAGGCTGTCTACATTTTGTGTTATTACCGATTGTACCAAACCTAAGCTTTCCATCTCCCCAATAGCTTTATGAGCAGGATTCGGAGAAGAGTTTAAAATGGTTTCTACAAAATCCATGCCCAGCTGATAGAACCTTTCCGGATGAGTTTGAAAACGTTGAATAGTAAAATCTTCTGGGTCCAATTTGCTCCATAAACCGCTACCGGGAGTGCGAAAGTCCGGGATACCACTTTCCGTGGATATACCAGCCCCGGTAAGCACTACAATATGCCTGCACTTGGAAAGAACCTGGGCAGCGTTTAAAATTCTTTCTTCAATTATTTAAACCACCACCTTTCACCGAAAGATATTCATTCTAACCCCACTCTTACTTTTCTGTCCCGGGGACCATCAAACTCAGCCAAAAAGATACTCTGCCACCTGCCCAACCACAACCTGCCCTCAACCAAAGGCAAGTATTGACCATTCCCCACCAAGGTAGTCTTGATGTGGGCAGGGCTGTTGCCTTCAAGGTGTCGGTGGCCTTCTGCCGGCACCATCCGGTTTAACGCCTGGAGGATATCGGCAGCCACATCAGGATCTGCCCCCTCATTTATGACCAGGCCTGCAGTGGTATGAGGAACAAAAACATAAACCGCTCCCTTTGGATTTGAGCCTTCCTTAACTAACTTCTGGACCTGGGAAGTAATCTCCAGCATTTCTTCTTTTTTACTGGTGGTTATTGATATTTCCCAAGTCTTCATTTACTATATTCCTCCTCCTGTCACTGAGCTAAAATTCTGAACAGCAAGGCTATAAATTAACTTCTCGATAACTCCTAAAGGTTCCTGCCTTCAAGCCTTAATCCTTGGTGGTGGATTATTCTAAATCTATCCATTGGGTGATGGTCAAATATTTATTCCTAACGCTGGTGGGAGAAACTCTATATCTATTGGATATCTCTCTTTGACTTATGGGCAAGGAGTTATGCTTTGCCAAGCTGTATTCCAAACCGGCAGCCCAGACTTCCGGCTTAACAATTTTAGGTACCCGGGGGTAGCTTTGGTTCAAGAAATCCAGCCAAATAAAAAGTAAGGCTTGTAAATACTGCTCTTGGTTTAATTCAGCCCTTTCTCGCACCTGATTAAAAGCACACAATAGAACCCTTTCCCATTTTTCCTCCCAGCGGGGAGCCCTCAGAGGAAATTCTTCCAGGTCAATTTCCCTGGTTTTCCCTTTCAAATAAACTTGACAGGTGGAGGTAGCTCCCATCTTCATATTTTTAAGTTTTAGCAGCGCCAATACTTTTAACCGGTCCTTGACCCAGGGGTTTCTCACAAACTCCAACATAGTAATTCTAGCTTGTCGATGTTCCACTTTTCCACAAAGGCGAATGATTTCTTCCTTTTCTGGATCCCAGCTGTGGTAAAGAATCTTTTTAAATACCTGCTGCAATAACTTATTTTGCGTATAAGCTTCACTTAATTCGTATTGATCCCAGCGGCCTATTTCCCGGAGAAGCTCTTCCCGGTTTTCTACCCAGTTTTCTTCCCGGGGGTTGGGCCAAGTGCCTTCCATTTCTTCCTCGTTAGGGGGTATATTTTCATCCAAGGCCCACAAGAGTTCTTGAGCTTCCTGTGCCATTTCTCCCTCGGGTTCATTTTTCAGGTAATGGCGTAAATACTTCTGCGCTTCTTCCAACTCATCCATTAAACCGTAATTAATTGCTACTAGAAAAAAGCACTCCGACATAGAGGCATCCAGTTCTTCCACAATGTAATTGAATAACTGGTTAGCTTCTTCCAGGTGCCCCATTTTGCTTAATAAACAGGCCAAGTTGTAATGATTGATAGCGTTATCCGGCTCTAGCTCTACCGTCTTTTTGAAGAATAACAAAGCTTTTTTGAAATTATTTTTTAAAAAATAATGATTTCCCTTTTGATAATAAAAATCAACATCTCCAGGAAAGTGAATCACTTTAGCTTCTTCCGAAGTTTCGCCCTGGCTGTCTTTTACGTGGGAGTAACTCTTTTCCAATGCTATCACCACCCTTGTCAAGGTATAATTTCGCCGTAGGAAGTCGGATCTCCTGCCATCAATTACCCCTTGATCCAACAGCAATACAGACAGATAACTAATCTGCAATTCTATTCGTCATTTAACTTTTTGACAAATGCACTCCTCTCCAGGAAACGATCCCATTCAGTCCAAAAGGTTTCTTGAGATTGATGGCTGTGCATTAACTTCGAAAACTGGCTTATTCTAGCGCTTACCAAATCAGCATAATACAAAGCAAAAGCCTGGATAGTTTTTGGAATTTCCGGAGAACCCCATTCCTTTTTACCGTGGTGAGTGAGCAAAACATGCTCCAATTCTAGTTTCAGTTCCTGGGGAAATTCCTCTAGCTGATGGATGCAGCGATCCAGCATTTCCTTGCCTATGCTAATGTGTCCTAACAACTTCCCCCGATCAGTTAGCTCAAAATTTAAACTATCCATATCATATTCTTCTACTTTTCCCATGTCGTGCAAAATAGCTCCAGTTAATAAAACATCCTGGTTGATCTGATCCGGATACATCTCCGCTATTTTTTTGCTCAAGTCCACTACTTCCAGGGTATGCTCCAGCAATCCCCCCACGTAGTTGTGATGCACCGTTTTAGCTGCCGGAGCTTGGGCAAATTTTTGCACAAAATTTTTATCGCTGAACACTTTTTTCAACAACCTCTGTAAGGAAGAATTCTCCACTTCCTCGGTGATTATTTTTTTTAATTCCTGGAGCATTTCTTGAGGATCTCGGTCCGACATGGGCTGCAAATATCTCCGGTTAACTTTGTCCGGAGCCAACTTTTTTATTTCCTTGATCACTATCTGAGGTCCGTGGTACTCGTTTACAGAACCCTTTAAAAACACCACCTCGCCTTTTTCCAAAGGCTCGCTCAACAAATTGAGGTCCCAGATAATACCCCTTACCGTACCACTCACATCTCCCAGGGTTAACTTCATGAACTGCTCTCCTGCCCGATGAGGAGAAGCATACTTGGTTTTGTTTGCTTCCAGAACCAAAGCCTGGGTTTCCACTTCGTCCCCTATTTTGAGGTTTTTAATTAGCTGTTTTTCCATACTCCTCCTCCTTATTAGTTTTAAACTTTATCATAAATAATCCTCAAATAAAAGTCCCTGGCCCTCTTAAAGAAATAAGGGATGAACCTGGGGTTCATCCCTTGATAACTTGGGACCATCGTTAAGCTATAGTCTAGAAGGAGATAATTTTTTAGGTTTTAATAAGAATAGAAGCCTTTACCGGCTTTTCGGCCTAAATGCCCAGCCCGAACCATTTTACGGATCAGAGGACAGGGTCGGTATTTGGAATCTCCCGTTTCCTGGTAAAGATTTTCCATGACAAAAAGTACCACATCTATACCTACTAGATCTGCTAATGCCAAGGGTCCAATCGGATGGTTGGCTCCCAATTTCATGCCACGGTCGATATCTTCTGCGCTGGATATTCCCTCCATCAACACAAAAGCCGCCTCATTAATCATGGGGACCAGAATCCGGTTCACTACAAATAAGGGGGCTTCATTAACTGCGATGGGTTCCTTGCCTAGCTTCTTGGACAAGTCAAAAGTTACTTTAAAGGTTTCTTCGTCAGTTTCACTGCCTTTAATAACTTCTACCAGCTTCATTACCTGGACCGGATTAAAAAAGTGCATGCCTATAACTTTATTAGGTTTGGAAGTAACTGCAGCCATCTCAGTAATACTCAACCCAGAGGTATTGGAAGCTATAACTGCTCCTTCCTTACTAATACCATCCAGTTCTTGGAAAATTGCTTTTTTGACTTCCATATTTTCTACGGCTGCTTCTATCACAAAGTCGGCATCCCGTAAATCTTCCAACTGAACCGTGCCTTTTATCCTCTGGAGAGCTTTTTCTGCTTCTTGTTGTTCCTTCTTTCCTTTTTCTACAGCTTTATCCAGGTTTTTTTTAATGCCGTCTAGGCCTTTTTGCACCAATTTGTCTTCAATATCCCGCATTACTACTTGATAGCCACCCTCAGCGGCTATTTGAGCAATTCCACTTCCCATAGTTCCTGCGCCTACCACACCCAGCACGCTGATCTCCACGTCCGCATCCCTCCTCTTTTGGTTCTATCCATGTTAGCCCGACTTATACCAGCTCAAACCATCTTCAAATCGGAAGTATCATCCTCTATTTTCCTTTAAATTCTGGCTTCCTCTTTTCCAAAAAGGCTTTAGCTCCTTCTTTTTGATCTTCACTATCACATATTTCCCCAAAATGAGAAGCCTCTAGCTTTAGCGCATCCTTTAAGGGCAGGTCCATTCCTTCGTTGGTAACTTTTTTGGCCGCTTTAACAGCCAGAGGACCGTTCTTAAGGATCTTCTTGGCTATTTCTTGAGCTTTACTCATTTCTTCTCCCGCCGGAACCACATAATCCGCTATACCCAATTTTTGAGCTTCCTGAGCATCAATCATGGCGCCAGTAAAAATTAACTCCTTGGCTTTACCTTCAGGGATCAACCGGGGTAGCCTTTGAGTACCGCCAAAACCTGGGTATATCCCCAAGGTCACTTCCGGCACTCCCAGTTTAGCGTTATCAGCCACTATCCTTATATCAGTAGCCAATGCAACTTCCAACCCTCCGCCCAGGGCATAACCGTGGATAGAACTAATAACCACCGCCGGGAGATCGGCTATCTTCTGCAGTATATCCTGGCCCCGCCTGCTCATCTTTTCACCGTTTTCCCGGTTCAATTGGGGAAACTCGCTTATATCGGCTCCAGCAACATAAGCTTTTTCGCCTTCCCCGGTCAGTATTACTACCGTTACTTCCTCATCTTTAGCCAGTTCTTCCGCCGCAGTATTCAAATCTTCCAACACTTTTGAGTTTAAAGCGTTCACTGGTGGATTGTTGATAGTTAAATACGCTAAATTTCCTTCCTTTTTCAAGTCTACCTTTTCCATTTTACACCATCCTCCTTTTTTATTTTTCCAAAAAACAAACAACTTTGAGGGGAAAAAGAACAGGCTTAGGAAGCCTGTTCTTAGATAGTTCTCGGAAGATAATTCAATTGTGCTTAAATAAGTATCGATTAACCAACCATTACACGCTGGGACGAGGGTAAAGACCCGCACGTTCTACTATTTCCGGCACCTTTTCTTCCCAGGCAATAGCCATGACGTGCACTCCGGCCACTCCTTCGATTTCCTGTAGTTCCTGGATAGTCTCTACCGCAAATTTTAATCCCTCTTCTTTTTTCTTTTCAGCGCCCTTAATTCTGTCAATAACGTGATCTGGAATGGTAATTCCAGATACATAATTTTTCATGTAACGGGCTGCTCCCAAAGATTTTATGGGGGTTACTCCGCCCAGAATAGCTATTTTCTTGTGTAATCCTCTGTCTCGAACCAGTTTCATCCATTCTTTAAACCTCTCCATATCAAAGATGCACTGAGTCTGGATAAAACTTGCTCCAGCGTTGACTTTCTTTTCCAACCGGTCTACCCGATACTCAAAGGGGTCAGCAAAAGGATTTTCTACCGCTCCCAAATAATAGCTCACCGAATCCTCCAGTTCATCTCCTCCCATGAAGACTCCGTCGTCTCGCATGTCTTTTAAGCCTTTAATCAACTGGATAGAATCTATATCGTATACCCCTTTAGAGCCGGGTTCATTGCCAAACTGCTGGTGGTCTCCTGCCAGGCACAGGATATTTTTAATGCCTAAAGCATGGGCCCCCAGCACATCGCTCTGCAGACAGATTCGATTGCGGTCCCGCACCGTGGCCTGAACTACCGGTTCTATCCCCATCTGCATCAGAGTAGCCCCGCAAGCTATACTGGAAGTCCGCACTATGGCTGTCTGATTGTCAGTTATGTTACAGGCGTCGACGTGATTACGCATCTCTTCTGCATGGTGCTTAAGTTGTTCCAGATCTGCGCCTTTGGGAGGACCCAGCTCTCCAGTAACCGCAAAGTTTCCGCTGTTTATAACTCTTTCTAAATTACTCCCCGCTATCAAGTCGGACATCCTCCCTTAC
>CAZXDQ010000109.1:0-6562 GCA_964639405.1 uncultured Syntrophomonadaceae bacterium
CGTGAGCTGGGTTCAGAACGTCGTGAGACAGTTCGGTCCCTATCCGTCGCAGGCGCAGGAAACTTGAGGAGAGCTGCCCCTAGTACGAGAGGACCGGGGTGGACGGACCTCTGGTGTACCAGTTGTTCCGCCAGGAGCACAGCTGGGTAGCTACGTCCGGAAGGGATAAGCGCTGAAAGCATCTAAGCGCGAAGCCCACTCCAAGATAAGGTTTCCCACCTCGCACCCCCGGGTGCGAGGGTAAGACCCCAGGAAGATGACCTGGTAGATAGGCCGGGAGTGTAAGGGCAGCAATGCCTTCAGCTAACCGGTACTAATCGGTCGAGGACTTAACCCTTAATTATAAAAAATCTCACCACTATGCAGCTTTGAAAGAACAGAAGTCAGAAGTCAGAGTGCCAGAAAAGATGAAGGAAACGGCTACCGCCGTTTCCCACCAAAAATCCGGCACTTTGACCTCCGACCTCTGGTCTCCAAATTTCCGGTGGGTACAGCGGAGGGGCCACACCCGTTCCCATCCCGAACACGGAAGTTAAGCCCTCCAGCGCCAATGGTACTGGAGGCGAGAGCCTCCGGAAGAGTAGGTCCCCGCCGGATTTACCTTTACTAACAGAAGGGCTGCCTAAATCAACAGGCAGCCCTTCCTTTGTACCATGCACCCAGCTCGAAAAATAACTTGGCGGTTAAAAACCTCTACCAACCCAGCTAACCCCACCATACCACCAATAAATACCCCAACTTTTGTTTATGCTAATCTAAAACCCTCAACAGATTGATCAGCTAAATAGTACCGAGCTATTCATAGGGTAAATCTGGAGGTATTTTTAAAAGAAAGGGAGATATTTAAAAGGAATGGGTGACTCAGCAGGAATTTCTATGCCGTTGTTGAAATGGAGTACATCAAACCTAAAAGTTCAGCCACTATATGGCGATGTACGGGGGGAGACTGAAATGGAAGATTATTTGTTTTATTTTGGATGGGTGGCAGTTACCCCCTTTACTATAAGCTTTGCCCTCGGTTTGATAGTGATGCTCGCTCTATCCATGGTAGAGGTTTACAGGTATTATTTGCCCCTAAATACTTTTTTTGGATTTTTTGCTCTAACTGTGATAGCAGGGGTGGTGGGTAGTAGATGTTGGTATGTGTACTGGTATGAACCTCAATACTATGGGGAAGATCCTCTTCGCATTGTGGTGCTGCAGGATGGAGGGGTTCATTTAGTCGGAGGTTTATTAGCAGTATTTCTCCTAACGTACCTGTGGTCTTGGTGGAAGCGGGAACATCTGGGAAAGTACCTGGATGTACTAATGCCCGGTTTGTCTTTGGCTTTGGCATTACTACATACAGGGATCGAGGATAGGGCGAAAGCGATCACTACCTCTCTGTCCTGGTTTCCCTTTGACTTTGTTCAAGATGCTCATCCGGTTCAATCTTACTACATAGTGCTTATCCTTATACTATTTGCCTGGATATGGAACAGCCGGCGGGACCAAATGTATTATGGAGAATTGACGGCCAAATTTCTGATGGGAATGGGTCTCATTGAATTTATAACAGGTTTTTTCAGGTATGAATTGATTTATGTTGGTATTTGGGATTACCGTCAGGTATTAGGAATAGTAATTTTTATGGTGGGGATAATTTACTGGAGATCGGGAAAAATATTGATTCCTCATAAAAAAGGATATTCTCCTCCGGAAGAGAAGAATTTATTATCCTCGATGGCAAAGCTGATTATGCTTCTGGTCCTGATGGGAGGAATGGTGTATCTCCACCATTATCTAATGTATGGGGGGTTTGGGTAAATACTTCTCGCTGTTCCAAACATTCCTCCAGCAGGGATTTCCACTCAAAGCGGTTTTCGTGTTTGGCGATTTGCTTTAAGGAGGGGCGGGTTACTGGATTTTGGGGAAGAAAAACGGTACAACAGTCTTCATAGGGTTGAATAGAAATGGGATAAGTGCCTATTCTGTCGGATAGGCGAATAATTTCCTGTTTGTCCATTCCAATAAGGGGTCTGAACACGGGGATTCCAACCATTTCACTTACTGCGGTGATGTTTTCCAGGGTTTGGCTGGAAACCTGTCCTAGACACTCACCAGTGACCAGTGCGCCGGCTTTTAACTCCTGGGCTAAAGAATAGGCCAGGCGAAACATCATCCTCCGCATGATAGTAATACTCAAGTCTCGGGGGCAGTTTTGGTGAATGGCTTTTTGTATTTCAGTAAAGGGCACCACATGAAGATGGAAAGTTTGGCTGTAGGTAGATAAAATACCGGCTAATTCTTTGACTTTTTCTTTAGACCTTTCACTGGTGAAGGGGTAGCTGTGGAAGTGGATACCTTCCAATTCCATGCCCCGCTTCAAGCAGGTCCAGCCTGCCACGGGACTGTCAATGCCTCCGGACAACATCAGGATACCTTTTCCGCTTACTCCTACCGGTAAACCTCCTGGCCCGGGATAGGAAATCAGATAAAGGAAGGATTCTTGATGGCGTATTTCAATTTTTAGTTCCAGTTGAGGGCTGTGCACATCCACGGAAGCTTG
This sequence comes from uncultured Syntrophomonadaceae bacterium, assembly GCA_964639405.1. Taxonomy (GTDB): domain Bacteria; phylum Bacillota; class Dethiobacteria; order DTU022; family PWGO01; genus CAZXDQ01. The sequence continues at coordinate 2,549 of CAZXDQ010000109.1, forward strand.
TTCGGTGTGGCGCAGGAGGTAAGCGCCCACCTCCCGGTTAATCTCCGGAGAGGTCAGAGAAAACTGTTTGTTGGGCCTTCGGGCTTCAACTTTAAACGTAAAGGGAGGCTTACTCTCTTTAGTGATTAGTTCCAAGCTTTTTTCTTGGATAGCATCCAGAGACAGGGGGGCGGTTTCTGCCGGGCTTATTGCCACAATACCAAAGATCCTCTGCAGGGTATTCCTTACTGCTAAAGAATCTTCTTCTTTAGATAGATAAACAAGGATTCTGTCATACTGGGAAACAACCTCTACTTCCCATGGAGCCAAAGCTTTTCTCATGTTATTTAAAAGGGTTTTGATAAAGTATTTTCGGTTTTTCCCTTTTAGGGCGATCTCTCCAAGGTGAACCAAGTACAGCATAAATTACTCACCTGGCCTGTTTCCATTTTATTTACGTTAAAATTAGTGCTGCTTTTTTCCATTCCTGCTTACGGATCCTGCTTGCGGAAAATAATGTTTAGGATGGCATTAGCCTCATAAGAAAAACTCCCGTAGTTCTTTAACAGTAGTGGCAACCTTTTCTGCTGCGTATTCTATCTCTTTCTCAGTGTTAAGCACAGAAAAACTAAAGCGAACTGCCTCGTCAATTCTTTCCCGGGAATGTCCCAGGGCGGTTAGCACGTGACTTGGTTCCGGATGACGGGAATGACAGGCGGAACCGGGAGAAACGTATATGCGGTGCTGTTCCAGGGAGCGAATAAGCACTTCGGCTTTAACACCGGGGAAAGACAGGTTCAAGATATGGGGTGCTCCCTTTGACGGCTCGGGTCCATTCAAGTTGACTTCTACGGAACTAGTTATCAATTCCCAAAACTTGTGCTTAAGTCGGGATAATCTGGAACCCTGGTGTTGGTATTGATGGTTAAGGCAATAGAGGGCGTGACCGAATCCTGCTATCCCCGGAGTGTTTTCTGTTCCTGGCCTCAGGCGCTGCTCTTGATCCCCTCCCTGAAACAGGGGGGTGATTTTGGTCCCTGCTTTTAGCCAGAGGGCCCCTGCTCCTTTGGGACCGTGGACTTTATGGGCACTAAGAGAAAGGGCGTCAATTTTGTGTTCGTGGGGAAGAAGGGGCAGTTTTCCCAGGGACTGAATACCGTCAAAATGCACCAGGGGAGGAGAGGATTTTTCTTTAATGGCTTCTGCAAGCTTTGGTAAATCCTGAATGGTGCCAATTTCGTTGTTAACGTGGATTATGCTGACCAGGGTGGTTTGACTATCTATCAGTGATAGGAGGTGAGGCAAAACTACAGATCCGTCCGGGTGCAGCTGCACGTAGGAAACCCTAAATCCCTCTTGGGCAAGCTGTTGGAAAGCGTTTAAAGATGAAGGATGCTCTATAGGAGTAGTAATCAGATGGGTTCCCCGCCGGAGGTGGCGGTAGGCCAATCCCTTTATTGCCAGGTTGTTGGCTTCGGTTCCCCCGGAAGTAAATATCAGTTCTTCGGGAGATGCCTGCAGGAAGGAGGCAATAATTTTGCGGGAATTCTCCATGCTTTTTTCTGCTTCTATTCCTTTATAATGAAGGGAAGAAGGGTTTCCGTAACAGCTCAGCTGCAAATGGTACATGTGATCTAAAACTTCTTTGAAAGGCGGAGTAGTAGAACTGTTATCCAAATAAACTTCATTCATAAGTTTTTATTACCCCTGGCATACCAGACTTCGCAAGAGGATACTAAACTGGGACAAACCTATACTTGGAAGACTTTTTATACCGATACTACTTCCGATACTTCCGGAACTTCTTGTTTTAGCACCCGCTCGATTCCATTTTTGAGAGTTTGGGTAGCCATAGGGCATCCTCCGCAGGCCCCGGTAAGCTGCACTTTAACTATGCCAGTGTCCTCATCTACAGCTACCAGATCTACTCCTCCACCGTCAGCTTGTAAACTGGGTCTAATTTTGTCCAATGCTCTTTCTACTTTCTCTTTCATGAGAGACCTCCTTACTATGGATTTGCTTAAAATTTTACCATATTTGATTATATCATAAGAAGAAGATTTTTAAACCGAAATTTATAAAAAGATTTGTTTAGGGGGTTTACTTTACAGGAAGGCTTCACTTATACTAAATTGCCGAGGACAATACTAATGCTTACCATAATAAGGGTTGCCAATAAGTATTTAAAAAAGGAGAGGTTAAATCATGAGCCAATCGGTAAAGATTTGGGATATGATCATTCTTGGAGGAGGACCAGCTGGTCTTACTGCTGCTATTTATGGTAGCAGGGCGGGACATTCCGTGCTGCTGTTGGAAAAGATGATGATGGGAGGGGAGATTGCTACCACTAACCAGGTAGATAACTACCCTGGTTTTCCTGAAGGGGTTTCTGGGCCGGAACTGGGTAATCTCATGGAAAAACAGGCGAAAAGGTTTGGTACCGAAATGGAAAACACCGAAGTAAAGTCAGTAAACTTGGACAATTTGCCTTTTAAAGTAGAAACCGCTAAGGGAGATTTCCAGGCCAAAAAGTTAATAATTGCTACGGGAACGGTGCCCCGTTCTTTGGGGGTTCCGGGAGAAGAGAAACTAAAAGGTAAAGGCATTTCCTTCTGCGCCAGTTGCGATGCTTTCTTTTACAAAAACAAAACGGTAGCGGTAATTGGAGGCGGGGATGCAGCAGTAGAAGAAGCCCTGTTTTTAACCCGTTTTGCAGAACAAATCTACCTTATTCATCGGCGCCATCAGTTAAGGGCGGTTAAATCGCTGCAGGATCAGATGTTTGAGAATCCCCGGATAAAGTTTTTGGGCAATGCCGTAGTAGAAGAAATTGAAGGGGAGCAGCAAGTAGAAGGGGTAAAAGTAAAAGAAGGGGAAGACAAGTATTCTTTGCCCCTCCAGGGTGTTTTTATATATGTAGGCAGAATTCCTAATACGGAGGCGGTTAAAGGACAGGTGCAGATTGATGAAGGAGGGTACCTGTTAACCGATGAAGCAATGAAGACCTCCTGTGCCGGGGTATTTGCTGCTGGGGATGTGCGGCAGAAAATATTTCGTCAGGTGTCGACAGCAGTAAGTGATGGGGCGGTAGCCGCTTACTCTGCCAGCCGAGAACTGCAAGTCCAGCAGTAGTTTTTGCTAAAAAGGAGCGGACTCCTTGGGTGTTTTTCCGCAATAGAAAGCAGAAAAAAACCAAGCAAAAAAGTATATAGAAGCGCTAATTTTAACATGTAACCATGTAGGGCCGTAGGTGGAGTTTTACGCCCTTGTACAATATTTGCGACATACCCTGTGCTTTGAGTTATAATAAAGATGGTCAGTAAAGGTCAAACATTTAGTAGAGAGTTGAAGATCATGACACGGAAAGCTAAAATGGGAAAATTACTGCTAAAGGGCTTATTTTCGATGTTTATTCCAGGAAAAATAAACCGGGTTAAAGATTTTTAGATGAAGGCTTTAAAAACAAGGTTTTCAAAATAAGGTTTTCAAAATAATGGAGGGAGGGGGAAAGGCTTTGCTAAACCTTTCCGATCATATCGAAGAATATATAAAAAAACTTCTCTCCATGACTGCTGCTCAACATGTAGAGATACAGCGGAATGAATTGGCAGATAAGTTTTGTTGTGCTCCTTCCCAGATAAATTACGTTCTTTCTACCCGCTTTACTCCAGAAAGGGGTTATTTAGTTCAAAGCCGTCGGGGAGGTCGTGGATATATAAGGGTTATGCGTATAGAGCCCTCTCGTCAAAACTTTTGGCAGCAATTTCAGGAGAACCTGGAAGAAGATAGTGATAAGCGGGAAGAAAGCTGCTCGCAGGACTTAAAAAAAATTAAGGGGTTTATTCAGCGCCTTTACGAAGACAGAGTAATAACTCGCCGCGAAGCAGAAATTATGGCATCGGTGATGGAAGAAGACCTTTTGGAAACATCTCAACTGGAAGTGCAAAAGCGCAGAGAAATATATAAATCTATGATCAATCACATGCTGAGGGCAGTTCTCCGAGAGATGTAAAATAAAGAATAGTTAAGGATAGT
>CAZXDQ010000110.1:0-6533 GCA_964639405.1 uncultured Syntrophomonadaceae bacterium
GGGGGGTATAGCGCTCTATTAAACGGCGCAGATCCGATTCGCCATCTACTCGGTCGGTTTTGTAATCCACCATAACCCAACCTCCTGGCCCAAGGTAAGCCAGATCTATAATGCCATTGACCACTACCGGGAGCCGGTCGTCCGTTTTTTCCTGGAACAGGGTATAAAGGTATTCACCGGGGTTCACGTAAAGGGAAAAGGGCACTTCGGCATAACACTCCTGGCCGGCAGCCCGGATTTCTTCCCAGAGGGAGGTCCTCTGGAAATGTTCCAAGTTCCGCAGGGCAGCATGCAAATACTTTGGCGGAAGCTCCAGCCGGACTAATTCCGCCCCCAGGATTCCTTCCAGGTCAGGCTCTCCCTTAACTAGGGCCTCCAGTCCCCGGTGCAACAGGCTACCCCAGGCCAGCCCCCCTTGATCCCCCTGGTCCTCTTCCGGAGTGGGCAAATCCTTCCTTTGCAGGCCTTCCAGAGGTGCTTCTACCCCCGGGGACCTACGTTCATCAAGCCAGGCGACAGGCTCGGTCGGCGCTTCTTCCCCCGTTTCCCTTTTGATTCTTATTTCCGAAGGCTGCAGTTGAGACCAACCCCAGCGGGAAGCCCGGGAGATCCAGTCCTCCAGGTTTTCGCGGAAGGCGGAGAGCTCTTTGCCCACCTCCCGGGAGGCTTCTTCGGCCTTCCCCTCCAGCGGCGGCAGCTGGGGAGGAGAAAGCTCTTCTATTTTATCCTGGTCGGCGTATTCCAGCAGCTCCCGCCAGGGGTTCCGGCCGGGATGTTTTTCGCTGTTGCTGATAACCAGGAGGTTGCGGGCCCGGGTAGCCGCCACATAGAGCAGCCTGGTTTCTTCAGCCTGCTGGTACTTCTGCTCTTCTTCAGCACAAACATCCCAGCGGGGTGGTTGAGCCAATTTTTCGCTGGCGTACTGCCCTACTTTCCTGGAAAAAGCAAAGTAGCCTACCGGCATTTCACCGGTGCGCTCTATATACCGATCCACGTGATCCACGGTAACCTCCCTTCTTTTGTAAGGGTGGGCCAGCATCACCACCGGGGCTTCCAGCCCTTTGGCCTTATGCAGGTTCATCAGGCGGACCGCTTCCTTTCCAGCTGTCTCCAGTTCCAATTCTTCTTCTACGCCGGAATTGATAAGGGTTTCTATCTGCTCCACCATGTCCCGGAAAGCTTCCCCGGAAGCCGAAGAATCCTGCCGCACGTATTCCAAAACTTGGTAGAGGTAGCTGCAATTTCTTTCCCCCAAAGGTAAAGAGAGGGTATAAGGCACCAGGCCCAAGTCTTCCATTACTTTCTCCAGGACTACGGCGGGAGGATAATCCCGTTTCCATTTAAGGAATTTGCCCAGGCGTTTGAAGGCGTCGTCAAAAAGCTGCAGCAGGTTCTGGTCCATGGCGGCATAATCAGGGGTGCAGGCGGAGGGAGCCCCTTTTTCCCCTTGCTCCTGCCTTAAAAAGTTATGTAGCAGGGGATCCAGTTTACCGCCCTTTGCCTGGAAGTGATAAAGCTGATCGTCACTGATACCGAAAAATAAACCTTTCAGGACCGCCACCAGGTAAACCTGGTGGGGCGGATCATCCAGATATTTAAGCAGCTTGAGCAGCTCTTTTAGTTCAAAGCTATCGGAAAGAGAGCTGCCCCCGGTCATGGTTACCGGTATACCCTGTTCTTCCAGGGCCCGGGCGTAGGTGTCCATCATCTCCTTAAAACGCAGGATGATTAAAAAGTCCCCGGGGCGCGGGGTTTCATCCAGCCCGGCGCGGGTTTCTTCCCGGGAACGGGCCAGCCTCAAATTCCCTTTTAAGGCCTGAGCTATATAAGAGGCTACTTGCCAGGCGTCTTGAGCCACCACCTCCTCTTTTCTGCTGAAAGACGGTTCCACCGGCAGCACTTTGACCCCGCAATCGCTATCTTCTGTTTGGGTGCGAAAAGCGTCAATAGGGGCAAAAGGCGCCTGATAAGGGTCTTCCCGGGGAGCCAGCATGGCTTGGAACACCTGGTTGGTAAACTCCTCCAGCGGCTTAAGGCACCTGAAGTTGGTGTTCAGATTTAGCACTTCTCCTCCGCTGTTCTTGATAATCCCTTTTACCAGGTTATAAGTGTCCATGTCGGCCCGCCGGAAGCGGTAGATGGACTGCTTGGGATCCCCTACTACAAAGAGGGAACCGGACCTGGGAGAGAGCCGCTGCCAGTTTTTTTCTTGTAGGTCGGTTCCGGTGAGGCAGAACATCATTTCCGACTGGAGAGGGTCGGTGTCCTGAAACTCGTCTACCAGCAGACAGCGGTATTTGATCTGGAAATAGTGCCTTACCTCGGGGAACTCCCGGAGCAACCCAGCGGCTTTCATTAAAAGGTCATGGAAGCCCAGGCGGGAGTGCCTGTCTTTGAAGTCAGCCAGAAAGTTCCGGGCCGGCAACAAGAAAGAAGCGATATGGTAATAGCAGTATTCCCTCCACTGCCGCAGCAAGGGAGCAGCGTAGGTTTGGCAGAAATCTTCCAGGGAAGCTTTGATTTCTTTGGCTTTATCTTTTTCCAGCCACAGCTTCAAGATAATGTCTTTTCTTTTGTCCAGGTCAGCAAGAATCTTGGCAGCCTGGGAAGGCTGGTCCAGATCCCTTCGCTTGAGCCCCCGGTGGGCCTGCAGAATCTGCTCCTGGAGTTTATCAAACCTGTTTTCATGAGGCGGCTCGGGGATAAAAGGAAGGGCCTCTTCAATTAAACGGTCAAGTTCTTGCAAAGCCGGGGCAAAATCCGGAGGGAGTGCCTCTTCCAGGGGTATTTCTACTTCCGGGTAGTAAGAAAAGGTATCAAACAGATCCTTTAAGTCCTCGGCATAAACCCCTATCTCTTCAACCCGTTCCAGCAGTGAAGGGTGCTGGTCCCGGACCCACAGCAGGTATTCCTGCCAGGCCCGATCCTGCAGGAGGGCCTCCTGCACTTCATCCAGCTCTTCAAAGCCGGGTTCGATACCGGCTTCCACCGGTCTTTCCCGCAGGAGCCGGGCACAAAAGGAGTGGATGGTGCCTACAAAGCAGCGATCCAGGTTCATCAGCGCTTCCCCCAGGATCTGTTTGTTCTGGGGATCAGCAGCGGAACTATAAGCTTGTTCCAGGCTGTCCTGAAACTTTTCCCGGAGCTCGGCAGCGGCTTTGCGGGTGAAAGTAATGGCGGCTATTTCTTCCACCCGGTAGGTGCCGCTGGAAACCAGCCGGGTCATGCGCTTTACCAGGCTAGTAGTTTTCCCCGAGCCGGCTCCGGCTTCCACCAAGAAATTAGTGTCCAACTCTTGCTCTATTTTCCTGCGGGCTTCCCGGTCCCTGAGTTCCACCGCATGATCCTTCCTTTCCAAGGGGATTCTCACCTTTTCTGTTCCATAAAAGTAAGAAATTTTAAAAATTATCGTTTAATCCATCTCCCGTACGCTCCTGAATATAGACAAGGGGCCCTCCCGGTCTTCTTGTACTGTTTCCACTGCTGCGGCTCCATATTTCTCCGGCGCGCAGACGGGAGGATAGTCGCAGAAGGCACAATCCTCTTCGGGATTAACGGTCATGGTAAAGGCACCTTGACTGATCAGCTCACTAAGGTTATCCAGTATATCAAACAGATGCTCCCGGCACTCCGGGTAAGAGCGCAACACCCTTTGGCCCTCTCCCTTTAAAGTGGGGAACTGATAGCCGCACTGCAGTATTTCCGAAGGGCTGCCCCTACCTTTAGAACTTAAAATTTCCTCTAAAGCCAGGCCGTAAAGGACATGCTGGAGCTGACGCCCTCCCCGGAATCTGACGCCGGGACGGTAAAGATAAGTGCCGCCTGTTTTATAATCTATTACCACGTACCCCTGGCTTCCCGGCTGACGCAGCCAGTCCACCCGGTCTATTTTCCCCCGCAAATAGAAATAGCGGCCTGAAGGAAGAATTACTTGCACCGGGGGTACCGTCCCCGGTATATCTGGCTTGGTTCCTTCCCCGATACCAAAAGTAAGCTCCAGGTAGATGGGAGTGCTATAATAAGAGTTTTCCTCCTCAGTTCTCAAAAACAAGCGGCAGGATTCCAGTATTTCCTTGCATTCCTGCTCGTAAACTACCCGGTGGGGCGGCGGTATTTCTTCTATTTGTTGCTCCAGCCTGGTGTGAGCTATCGATTCCAGGAGGCCGCCATGACGCTCATAAGAAGGCTTTTCATTTCTCTCCAGCAGCTTCCGGTAGAATTCCTCAAATATGCGGTGCATCAGGGTTCCCCGAGAGGCCGGATCCAGCCACTGATGGGGCTGGTAGGTCAGTTCTTCGGGCGGAGCGATACCCAGGATATGTTTAAGGAAATAACCGTAGGGACACCTGGCCAGCTCTTCCAGGGCACTGGCGGAAAGAAAACACCCGTTTTTCCACAGGGATTCCGCTGGCGAAATGTTTCCGTCAAAGGGGGTAAAGGAAGTAGATTCCCGCTGTTGGCGAGCATAACAGCCCCGCTTTAGGTGGGGATAACACTCCAGCACCTGTTCCCGTAAACTTATCCCGGCTCTGCCCCTGACCAGGTATTCCAGCCACCATTCCCCTTCCCCCAAAGCCTGCTCCCGGGAGGCAGGGACAAAGCCTGCTCCGGAGCCCAGCTTTTCTGCGAAACTGCTGTAATCGGCGGTACGGTCGCCGGAAACCAGCCGGTATACTTGCAGCAACAGCGGGGAAGGAGATTTTTCCCGGTATTCTGCGGTGTCAAAAGAAGGAAAGCTCAAAGTGAGCTGCGATTCATGGTCGGATTGAGCCGCCAGCAGCTGCACCATTTCATAAAGTTTTTCCATAGGCTGGAAGCGGTGCTTGATTAGTTCCCCCCTTAACTCTTCCCTTTCCAGGTCCAAAAGGATGGGATCTTCTATTACCTGGCCGGGAAACTTCCGCGCTTCCAACCCTACCACGAAAACCCGTTTTCGATAATTCCAGATGCCGCTGCGGAAACCATCCAGGTGCAGGCTCCCCGGTTGGGGCAAAGATGAACCTACTTCCAGGGAATTAATCACCCCTTCCAACCAGGTAACCCCTTCCTCCAGGCCGGTTTTTTCTAAGGGGGAACGGGAAAGCAGGTAAAGGTTCTCCCTGATGGTTTGATAAGCTCGGGCATCTTCTTCCCCGGACACCCTGCTCCTTTCAGTTATGAGATCCGCCATGCCGCAAGCAAGTTCTCCAGGATCTATCAGCCCATCGCCATCGGGGGCCGGAAGCGCCTCCAGTATTTCCTGTAAAAGATCCTTGAGGGCACTCCGGATAGACCTGAAACGGGAATAGCCTGCGTTATCTTCCGAAGAGTTGGTTGGCTCCTGCTCTGGGGATTTCCGGTCTTCTTCCTCCACCTGGGCGATCCATTTTTGGTAGCGCTCTCTTCCCCAGCCAATTGGGGAAGACCGGAGCAGCTGGGCCATGGCCCGGGGGGAAGGCTCATCTTCATGGGTAATAAATGCTTTCCCACTGATAAGGCGGTGCAGTAAGGTTGCCTGAAAGCCGGATTTAATCCATTCGGTTAAAGCAAAGAAAAACTCACCAGGACGAAAACATCCCGCCGATAACCCTTCGCCCAAAGTTATAGGAAACCCGCAGCGCCGAGCTTCTTCATAAAAGAGCCGGGCATAAGGTTCCCGGGAGGTATAATAAACCACTACCTCTTCCAGGGGAAGGTCCTCCGCCCGGATACGCCTTATCGCTTCCCGTACTTCGGAGCTCTCCCCGTAGGCATGGAAAAAGGTTACCCCGGGCATGGCTTCATGGGGAAAAGAGGAATTAGCAGCACCGTAATAAAGATGACCCAGGGGAGATGAAGTCTGGTTTTCCACATCCTCCGGAGGGGAGTGTCCAAAAAAATAATTTCCCGGCCTTTTTAGCCCCTTAACTTCTTCCAGGGATAGGGAAGCCCAGGGATTATCATTTAGCATCCGGGAGAGCAGCTTTCGTTCCAGGGGAGTTACCCGCAGGTTGGAGGGCACAAGCAGCATTGCCCCGGAAACAAAGGATTCAGTGTAGGAATCCACTGCCATTTTCAGGAGATCAACCCGGTCCACCAGGCTTTTTTCCTTGAGTTTATCCTGGTAAGCGGCATATATCTGGTTTAGATCATCCCCCTTGCGTTGGTCTACCATTTTATGGGGGGGTATGTCACCCGGCAAGTAACCCTCTTCTTTTAGCTCACAGCAGGCGGCATGCACAGCACCGGCTATTCCGGGGGTAATTTCCAGGGAGTTAAAGTAAGTAAGGAAACTGCCATTGGATAGATTATGCATTACTTCGTAGGCAAGACGTTCGGTTAACACCCGGGAAGCTACCTCCTGCCCCTCCCGGTAAAGCCGGGGGGCCATCTTTTCCTCTGCCAGGGAAGATACGGTTTTTATTTGTAAGTTCAAGGCTCCGAAACCGGCTAAACTGTAACTCCGCCACAAAGCACTGCCCTCGGTAAGTAAAGGCATGAGTAAAATTTTAGGCTGACGGGGATACTCCTTACCTATACGGTTAAGCTTATTCAAAAATATTTTCACCCTGCTT
>CAZXDQ010000111.1:0-6502 GCA_964639405.1 uncultured Syntrophomonadaceae bacterium
GGAGTTGAGCCGGAAGGAAGCCCTAGCCACCTGCTAGAGAATTGATAGACTGAGTATAGTAACAATCTTATTCAGGGTTAAGGAGGTTTATTGGGAATGTCCGGATACGAAGAAGAAATAAGGAATATTCAGGTTATGCTGGAGAACAAGGACGCCCGAGGTTTGGACGGGATAATGTACCGCTACGGAGAGATGGGAACGGGAATGATTTTAATTGCCATGTACCATGGCTTAAAGGAGCAAATCCAAGAAAATAAGGAATAAGGATTTATTGCTTTTAACTAACCTCACAGGAGGTGTTTGATTTTGGGAGCCCACTTGTTGGGATTGAGAGGGTGCTCTCCTTCGGTTTTGGAAACCATACTTCAACGGGCGGCTTATTTCAGCGGGCGTCGGAAAGAAAAGTTAAATACTTTAGAAGGGACTTCCATAGCAGCGCTCTTTTTTGAGCCCAGTACTCGAACCAAATTTTCCTTTGAGGTTGCTTCCCGGTGGCTCTCTGCTGATTTTTATCATTTTCCAGTGGAGACTAGCAGCGTAGTTAAAGGAGAAAGTCTGTTGGATACCGTAACTACTTTAAAGGCGATGGGTATTAATGGGGTGATCGTGAGGCACGAGGTGTCAGGTATACTAGAGTGGTTGAGTTCCCAGGTGAAAGGAGTTTCCCTGTTAAATGCCGGGGACGGGTGTCATGAACATCCCACCCAAGCTCTTTTAGATCTGTATACTATTAAACGTTATTACGGTTCCCTAAAAAATCTGAAGGTGGCTATGATAGGAGATATAAAACACAGCCGAGTGGTAAGATCCAGCCTAACCGGGCTTTTAGCTATGGGAGCCAAGGTGGATTTAGTAGGTCCTCCTACTATGCTGCCGGAAACCTTGGCGGGAGAAGGGGTAAACGTCTATTGGAATTGGGAAGAGGTAATTCCTTACGCTGACGTGGTTTACCTGCTGCGCTTACAAAAAGAAAGGCAACAAAAAGGGCTTATTCCCTCTTTGAAAGAATACACTTCTCTGTACGGATTGACCCGGGAAAGGGTGGATGATTTAAAGGAAGGTGCTATGGTGATGCATCCCGGCCCTCTGAATTTGGGAGTAGAAATAACTGCGGAAGCGTTAAAATATATGGAGAACCACTCCCGGGTACACCTGAGTATTAACGAACAGGTAGAAAGCGGGATTATCGTCAGGGCAGCTGCTTTAGATTATCTATTAGGAGATGGTAACCATGGTTAAGCAAATTTTATTAAAAGGGGGTTACCTGCTAGACCCGGCCCAAAACTGGGAGGGTCCTCAGGATCTCCTGCTGGAGGATGGACGCGTAAAGGAGGTAGCTGCTCAAATCCCCAGAGAAAGAGCAGAAACTTGCGTAGAGGTTAACGGGAAGGTAGTTACTCCAGGCTTTATCGACATGCACGTTCATTTGAGGGAACCGGGAGAAGAAGAAAAGGAGACAGTTTATTCCGGCACCTCTGCAGCGGTAGCGGGAGGAGTAACGGCTGTGGGTGCTATGCCGAATACCCAACCGGCCATGGACAATCCCCAAACGGTAAAGTATTTGCAGGACAGGATACGTCGTTCGGCTCAAGTCCGAGTTTACCCGTTAGGGACTATTACCCAGGGGAGGAAAGGTGAAGAATTGTCTAACTATGCTTCCCTCCTCGCTTCAGGGGTAAAAGCATTCAGCGACGATGGTCTTACCGTGGCCCAAAATCGCATTATGTATCAGGCTTTCCAATACTTAAAAAAATTCCAGGGATTGATTATTTCCCATTGTGAAGATCCGCAGTTATCGGAAGGCGGAGAAGCCCATGAAGGATATTGGGCCAACCTTTTGGGGATACCCGGCCTGCCGGAAGCGGCGGAAGTGCTGGCAGTTGCCAGGGATGTGCTGTTGGCCAAGGCTACCAGAGGGAGGCTCCACCTGGCACACATAAGTTCGGCGGAATCTCTGAAATGGATCAAGTGGGCCCGAGAAGAGGGAGTCGACGTTACTGCCGAAGTCACTCCCCATCATTTGCTGTTAGATGATAGCATGCTCCAGGGTTTTAACCCTATGGCTAAAATGCGGCCTCCTTTAAGAACTGAAGAGGATCGGTGGGCCCTGGTGGAAGCCCTGGAACAGGGCGTTATAGACGTGTTGGCTACCGATCACGCCCCCCATTGCCAGGAAGATAAGTGTAAGGATTTTCAAGGCGCGGCCAATGGGGTCTCTGGTTTAGAAATTGCTCTCCCCCTGGTGATAACTAACCTGGTCAAACCGGGACACTTGTCTTGGTCCCGGTTGGTAGAGTGTTTTTCGTTAAAGCCTGCTCAAAGGTTGAAGGTGCCTGGGGGTACCCTGGCTCCAGGTTCTCCCGCGGATGTGACGGTGCTGGATCTGGAAAAAGAATCCAGGATAGACAGCAGTAGATTTTATTCCCAGGGGCGCAACACTCCCTTTGAAGGGTATTCTTTGCAGGGGATGCCGGTTATGACCATAGTAGGTGGAGAGATAAAAATGGAAAACGGGAAGGTTTATCGAGAAGCTACATCTCCATAATTGATAGGTGGTAACTACCCAGTCAATCAATTCTCTAGCAGGTCGCGTAGGCTATAGTTCCGGATCAACTCCAAAGCAAGGGCATGGCTCAGCCTATGCCCCTTGGCAAGCTACCCTCGACAGTCGCCGGCACTCAACTGATTAAAAGAGGCAGTGGTAGTACCGGCTGTGGGTGGAGACGGCACTGAAACCAGGTGCCGGCTTGCTGCTGGACCAGGCTTCGCCGGCTACTTCTAGCTCTCGTTGCCAGTCACTCCACCGTTAGCAACCTTACCATCTTTGCTTTTTTACGGACTGAGTAGTAACGATTGATTAAGGAAATGGGGGTTGGATTTGGTGTTATCCGCAGGAGTGAAAGACTTGATCCAGGTGGCACCTGAGTGGTATTTGCTAACTCTTAATGGGTGCCCTTGGGATACATTAAAACCAGGGCAGTTTGTGCATTTGCGCTGGCTGGAAACTTCTGATCCCTTATTGAGGCGACCTTTCAGCGTTCATGATTATTGTAAGGATAAAGGCGAACTGAGTTTGCTTTTTCAGGTAAGGGGTAAGTTTACCCGGCTATTGGAGCAGTTAAAATCAGGTCATCGGGTGGACCTGTTGGGCCCCTTGGGAAGAGGCTTCACTTTTCCCCAGCAGGAAAGAGTAATAATGGTGGCCGGGGGGATAGGGTTAGCTCCTTTATCTTTTTGGGCTGATTACCTTTTCCAACGGGGGAAAAAGGTAAACTTTCTCATCGGCGGCAGCAGTGCTCAGCTGCTTCCGGATGAGAAATATTTTGATTTTCTTCCCCAGCGACCCTACTGGGCTACGGAAGACGGTTCCCGGGGGTATAAAGGGACGGTGGTGGATCTCCTGGAAGCCCAACTTGCTGAAGCAGGAGGCCTCCGGGGGGGAGCGATTTACGCTTGTGGACCCACCCCTATGCTTTCCAATGTGGTGGATTTGGCGCGCTACCATCAGCTTCCCCTGGAAGTGTCGGTGGAGAGGGTAATTGCCTGTGGAGTGGGAGCTTGCCTGGGTTGTGTACAGCCAATGTATAAAGAAGGAGTATTGGTTTATCGCCGGGTTTGTAAAGATGGTCCGGTGTTCCGGGGTGAGGAGGTCGTTTTTGATGAATGAACCAGATTTGAGCGTGAATTTAGGGGAAATGACTCTAAAAAATCCCCTGCTTACAGCTTCGGGCTGTTATGGTTATGGAAGAGAATATGCAGACCTGGTTCCACTAAATGCCTGGGGGGCTCTGGTGGTAAAGGGGACTACCCTGGAGCCTCGTCCAGGAAATCCTGCTCCCCGCTTGATAGAGACGCCTTCAGGACTGATAAATTCGGTAGGGCTTCAGAATCCTGGAGTGGAATATTTTATCAAAGAGGACTTGCCCTGGCTCCAAGAGCAGGGGGTGCCCATAGTAGTTAATCTGGCGGGAGAAACAGAAGATGAATATCTCCGATTAGCCGAAATCATAGAAGAAGCTGGAGAAGTGCAAGGGGTAGAGATCAACATCTCTTGCCCCAACGTGGAAAAAGGAGGGCTCTCCTTTGGAGTTTGTCCGGCAACAGTGGAAAAGTTGGTAAGCCGGATAAGGGGGCTTTACAGCCGGACTTTGCTGGTAAAGCTTACCCCTAATACGGAGAAAGTGACGGAGATAGCCAAAGGAGCGGAAGCGGGAGGTGCGGACGGTCTTTCCTTGATTAACACTATTAGAGCTATGGCGATAGATGTAGAGAGCCAGAAACCTTACCTTCCCGGGGAGGTAGGAGGCCTTTCTGGTCCAGCGATAAAACCAGTGGCAGTGCGAATTTTGTGGGAAGTAGCCCAGGAGGTTAGCATACCTCTGGTGGGCATGGGGGGAATCAGCAGTGCCAGGGATGCTTTAGAGTTTATTTTGGCTGGAGCTCGGGCTGTAGCCTTGGGAAGTGCTGTTTTTGTCCATCCTGAAATTCCCATGGAGATAAAAGGAGGAATAAAACAATACATGAAGGACCAGGGCGTATATTCTCTCCAAGAACTGGTGGGCGCCGCTTTGCCCAACCATTAATCTTTTTCCAGGGATTAATCTTAATCTCATTCTTTTTTAGATCTGATTGAAGAAAATTTTTTTAAAGGAGACTTCAACATGCGATTGGGCATACACATGCCGCAAAAAGGGGGATTCCAGCGCAATGTTAAAAGGGCAGGGGAAATTGGATGCCGTAGTGTGCAAATATTCCCTGGAAACCCAACTTCCTGGAAGCTACCTTCCCTGGATCCCGACAAGTTAAAAAAGCGGGGAGAATATTTAAAGGAGTGGGACCTTACTCCCTTAATTATTCACGCTGTGTATTTGCTAAACCTGGCTTCTCCCCACCAGGAGGTTTACGAAAAATCTCAGATAATGTTGGAAGAAACCATGCAGGTTGCCCGATGCTATGGCGCTCCTTATGTGGTGATACACACCGGCAGCCATGGATCAACCGGCAGAGAAAAAGGTTTGTCCAGAATAATGGAAGCCCTGGAGCGGCAAATTCCCCGCTGGCCTCCAGGAGTCACTTTATTGCTGGAAAACACCAGTGGTGGTGGTAGTTTGCTGGGAGGCGATCTGCGTGACTTGGGGGAAATAGTGTCCAGGTTTCGCCAGGCCCCGTTGGGAGTCTGTTTTGATACCGCCCACGCCTGGGGGGCGGGCTATGACTTGTCTGAAGAAGCGGAAGTTTGGTTAGTTTTAGAGGAGTTGTTTTCTCAAGTTGAAATCTCGCGCTTGCTGCTTATTCACGCTAACGACACTACGGTAGAAAGGGGCTCAGGCAAAGACCGGCACCAGCATATAGGCCAGGGGGCTATAGGGGAAAAGGGTTTTGGTGCCTTGTTGAACAGGGAATGGGGGGAAGATTTTCCGGTAATCTTGGAAACTCCTGAGATGGGGACAGAAAAAGATCGGGAGAACCTCCAAGCTCTAAGGCGGTGTATAAAAAAGGGAGGGGGCGCATAAATTGGGTGCCAATAAAAACCGGATCTACTATTGCAAAAGCTGTGGTTACGAGACTTACAAATGGATGGGCAAATGCCCAGACTGTCAAGACTGGAATAGCATGGAAGAGAAGCCCCAAGAAAGGATCGCTGGAAGTAGAAAACAGGGCCCCGGGAAAGCTCTCTTAATGGGTGAGGTAGAAGAAGACACCAGCGTGCGCATACCTTCAGGCATACAAGAACTGGATCGGGTGCTAGGCGGAGGAGCGGTAAAGGGATCAGCTTTGCTATTAGGTGGAGATCCGGGGGTGGGTAAGTCTACTTTAATGCTGCAAGTGGCTAGCAAGTTAGCGGTAGAAAACTCGGTATTGTTTATTAGCGGCGAAGAATCATTGGGGCAAATGAAAATGCGTTCTCAAAGGCTCCATCTGCACCACGGCGATTTTTGGGTGGCTGCAGAAACAGAATATCAGGCGGTGGCAGATCTCATTGAAAAACACCATCCCCAAGTACTTATCATAGATTCCATACAGTCGATTTATTACCACCAGAGTGATGGATTGCCGGGGAGTGTTTCCCAGGTAAAGGAGGTAACCTACCGTCTCCTCCATTTAACTAAAGAAATGAACATGGTGTTGTTACTGGTGGGGCATGTTACTAAAGAAGGCTCCCTGGCTGGACCAAAATTATTGGAGCATATGGTAGACGGAGTTTTTTACTTAGAAGGGGACCGTTTTCAGCATTTTCGTTTGCTGCGAGGAGCAAAAAATCGTTTTGGTGCTACTAACGAACTGGGAGTTTTTCTTATGGGGGAGCGGGGTTTGGAACCGGTTGCCGATCCTTCCTATCTTTTCGTAACGGAAAGCGATCAAAACCCTAGTGGCTCTACGGTAGCTGTAAGCATGGAGGGGTCTCGCCCCTTGTTGGTGGAACTTCAATCTTTAGTTAACGCTTCTAGTTATGCTTCCCCCCGGCGGACTTCTGCCGGCATTGATTTAAATCGGGTAGCTT
>CAZXDQ010000112.1:0-6489 GCA_964639405.1 uncultured Syntrophomonadaceae bacterium
CTTGTTTTTTGGCAAAACGGGCCACGTTTTCCCGGGCAGTTTCGTTATCCACCAGCACCTTTAGGATAAAGCTCCCCTCTACTTCTTGCAAAAATTCTTCCAGGGCTTTTTTGGTGTTTATCACTGGCTGAGGACAGGTAAGTTGGCGATTGTCCAGTTCCCGATAATTCAACGGGACCACCTCCTTGTTTATTTATCCTTTTTCATCAGCTGCTCCTTACTATCTAGTTGTTACCTATTATACCTATATTTTTAGCCAATAACTAACTATGGTACAGCATATCAAAAATCACCTCTTATCCCTAATAGATTTTATAATTAAGCATGTTAGAAATATTATAATTCTTAATTGCCGTGTTTCTTTAGAACTTGACTGGAAAACTTGCAAAAAAGATATAAATATAATAAATTCTAAGTGTAAATAATACTAGTGTGTATTACATTATTGACACAAAGGAGAGAGATAAATGAAATACGGGGCTAGAAACACTCTGGAAGGTAAAGTAGTAAAAGTAAAACAAGGAGATGCTATGGGCCAGGTTTCTGTGGAAATATCTGGCAATAACCAGCTGAGTTCAGTTATGACCGTAGATTCTTTAGAGGAACTTGATTTAAAAGAAGGGGACCGGGTGAAAGCCGTGGTTAAGGCCGTTAACGTACTGCTGGTAAAGGAAGAGGGATAGACGGGTAACTTGCTTATATTGAGGCTTTACAAAATAGAATATAACCATTCAGCCTTGTTTTATCAAAAACGCCTTGTCCAGTTAAGTGGGAAGGCATGTTGGGGTTAAGAAGGCATCTATCAATCGCAAACTACCAGTAAATCCACCTCTAGTAAGCGTCTCAGAGCTGCCCAGAGGGACCTTTTATGCCCTCAAATAACTGGTTCTAAGGCGCTTTACTTCTACAGCGCCCGGCTCCAGGGTAGAGAACCGGTAACTCTTTCGAATAACTTTTCTATTACCTCGGGGAAAACCTCCACGGTGCTGGGCCATTTTTTGCTGTCGCGGAAAAGCACTATTATATCTTAATTGACGAGGTCAGCGCTGTTCATTACGTTCTCCACAATTTCTTCAGCGGAAATGCCTCCCAGGCCTTTGCCGGAAAAAACATTTCAGCCAAAATAATCGTATCCTTTTGCTGTCACCTTGTTAATGAGTTTGTCCTCGATATCCATTACAGTTAAAGCCTTTTCTTTAGCTTTGCTGATTCTCAAGTTTAGATGTTTTTGCATATTTTAAGCCGTGGCCCTTAAATCCAGCAGATTTTCGCCCGGTAACAGGGGTGCACTATTCTTTAGGGAACACCCTCTGTTCGAGCCAAATCAGCAAAGTTGTAAAGAGAAAAGTCTGCAAGAAATAAGTTCCAGTTGCAGGGCAGCTTGTTTTCGTTAGTACCGGTACTGTTAATTTAGCCGAAAAATATGTGGGTAGTATGCACTATTTAACAATATATGTATTTTGCCTGCCAGCGGGAAAGCCGCCAAATGGAGATTTTAGAATTTCTTAGACTGTAAGAACAATATGGATTCCGAAACCAAAGAACTTCTAATCCGTAGGCCGGAGGTTCGAATCCTCCCGGGCGCGCCAGATGAGATAGTGCGGGTGCCCGTTACATCGGTTTTTACGGGCACCCGCTTTTCTAATTTTGCTACATGTTTCTTAGCGTTTGGCCCGATTCCTTTCCATTTCCTTTCCAGGGTTAAACTATATGGTCAAACTTGTTAGCTGCTTCCAAGTGCTTCTGCAGTAGCTCTTTATCTTCAAGTAATTTTTCCGGAGTAACGACGTCTTTGATTTCCATTATCATGTCAAATATTTTTGCGGCTCTATCTTGCATAGAAGGTATAGCGTGAGCGTATTCATCTTCGGTAGTAGAGGTTTTTTGGTGGCCAAGTCTCTGTGCTACAACTACAACAGGTATACCGGACATTAACAATAAAGTAGCATGTGTGTGCCTTAATCCCTTGAAGTCAATATTAAATCCGTTTCTTTTGGCAAACATAACGAAGTTGTCGCTCAAAGTATCATTACGGATAGGGCGACCTTTTTTATCCGGGAACACCAAGTCATTATCCTCATACTCTTCGCCGTAAAAAAGCTTCTCTTCTTCCTGAATCTTTTGGTATTTTTTCAAAAAACTAATTAGTTTTTCTGACATAGTGATTACTTTAATCTTTTTTTCTTTAATGCCTGAGAAAAAGTGGCCTTCATCAGTGTAGTGTGATGATTTGCATACGGAAATAGTGTTAGTAGTAAAGCAGTGGTCTTGCCACCGAACACCTAGTATCTCACTTGGTCGCATTCCGGTGAAAGCTCCATAAAATGACAAAGGATAAAGTCTAGATACCAAGAAACGGCTTAATACTCTTCTGGTTTTTAGTTCTTTTTCAGTAAATCCTGCTTTTTTTAAAATGTTTTTTTTAGATTCGTCAAGTTCAGGAGTAAGGGGATGGTAGCAAGAAAATATTTCTTCAAGAATAGATAGAAGCCTGCTTAGCTCTTCCGCAATTAAATAGTTTTCAGCAGCTTCCCAAACATGAACTTTTCTAGCTTTCTTGACTGGTGCTGCAGGATTAAATGGCAATAACTGTTTTTCAGGACTTGCTGCATCCTCTAAGGCTGAATTTAGAATAACCAGGTGTTTGTTAACTGTTTCAGCATCAAGCCCACCTGATTTACCATCAAGCCTGCCGCCTTCTTGAAGCTTTATATCCCGATAGTTAGCAATATGGTAAGGTTGTAGATCTGTTAATAAAATATCTCCTAATGCTGGGATCAAGTGTGATTCAATGATAGCACGATAACTTTGAATCGTTCTTTTTTCAGCGCCCTTCATCTCAAGCCATTTGCGTAAATATTTGCCTAAAGTAATCTTTGTAGGGTCAGCTAAATAGGGATTAGAATATTCTGCTCTTAACCGGTAAAGTTCCGCATCTGCTTCATCCACGGTACCCTTAAAAGTATGAGTCTTTATATTTCTTTTGCCTTCCTTTTTGGGCAATTCAATTCTTAATTCCCATACGTATATTTTTTTATTGCCTTTTTTGCCAAGTTGACGAGGTTTACCGGTTTTTCGATTAATTACCTTCTTTTTGTTGCCAGGCCTAAGTTCCGGTCTATACATCTTTCCTCCTTTCCGTCCGACCGGAAGGAATACTTTTTTCATAAATTCTCCGTTTATAAAAGTAATCCTTCGTTAGACTAAAATGAAAATAGAAATTTAAAAAGCTGCCCCAAAAAAATTTTGGGACAGCTTAAGAGGATACTTTTTGATTTAATATACTAGTCTAATTTCGATTAAAAGTTTTTTGCTTAATCCAATCTTTTAATTCTTCTTCAGGCACCCTTAAACAACCGTCTAGATATACAAATGGAATTTTATTATGCTTTATCATAGCATAAACTTTTGACTTACTTATATTTAAAAATTCCGCTACTTGGACTGGCTTTAAAAGCACTTTCTCACCCCTTTCTATAATAGATTTACCAGAACAATAAATCACCCGGGGTTGTACCGGAGTGCCTTAGATAGCAAACATCATTAAACGTTTGCTGATTAATAGATTCATTAATGAGCTATCCATAAATATTAAAAAGGATAGATACTAAAAGTTGCACTTAATTTAAGTGCAACAACATGGTAAATTTTGGCATTATTTTTGGACAGATCTTCTCCAGGGCGGTTCGCCACAAGTTCACTGGGTTGTGGCCGGAGGGTACGACCTCTCCTTCAGGGCGCATGAACAACCCCACGGGGAAACGAAAAACGCTGTCTCTGCGGACAACGATCAAGTCAGGGAGTTAATCCCTGTAATAAAATCAGGGGAAGAACCTGTAATAAATCAGGGAGCTTAAATTTTGGGTAGCTACCTGGAACTAAATATGTATCAGGGGGGATTCATCTGTACCATATTATAAATAATAATACATAAAAACTCAAGAAATTTTATATCAAAATTTTAAATAATTTGTTATATCATATAAGACATATAAAAAATAATTAATAACCATTTTTAGGGATGGCTTAATTTTCTTTGACATGACATTATATTGTTTGTATGATCTGGTTAAAAAGGACTGGACTAAACATGCAGAAAGTAGGCTTAACTTTTTACCTCCCTCGATCTATGCTGCAACAAGTAAAAATTGAAGCAGTTAGACAAAAGCTTTCACTTTCGGATTTTATATCGGATTCTGTGCTTGCTTTTATTAAAAAAGGCAATTTTTCCACTGGTGAGCCTCCTTCGTCAAAAGAAAGCACTAAGGTTTTTATATACCTTTATCCTGAAACTAAAGTTGCAATTAAAAAAACAGCTGCTTTGCATTCAATTACCGTTTCCGATCTACTTTACCAAGCCCTCTCCTTTTATTTCGCTAATAAAGACGACACCGTGCTTCCTGCATCAAAAGAAAATTTCCACAAACCTAACCAGCAATCCCACAAAAGCAAAAAAAAGAATATCCAGACTAATCCTTTCGTATATAGGCTTACTGCTGAAAATGAAGCTTGGATTCGAATAGTGGCTGCCGAGAGATTAAAGTCTCGAAAAGAGATAATATTTGAAGCCATAGATAAAGCAGATTCAGTCCAACTTGCTAACCTAAAGGCAACATCTTCACAGAATGTAAGGACAAGTATGAGATTAAATAAAAAGGAAGAAGCTTTCCTGCGTAATACAGCAAAAAAGCTAGAATTAAATGTTAGCGAAATGATAAACAAGGCGCTTTATATTATACGAAATCAACAGAATTAGGCTACTCGAAGCAATTACTTTTACTCCCTTAAACCTGGTGAGGGATTGCCTGTGCGCATATTGACATTATAATGTTTGTATGATATTATTATACAGCATTAAGATCTTTGAAAATTAAATAAAAACCAATCTAACATGGCTCCCTAAAGTGCCATCCTTTAATTTGCGGGTACCTACTTTTAATTACTCTGGGTAATATAAAAACTGTTTACTGCAATCACCTAAGAAATAAATTAAAGAATAGAAACAAGATTTAAAAGCAGTCGTGCTCGCCACAAAGGAGGGATTAACTGTGTATGCTTTTAACAAGCGAAATAATGCTAACAAGAAATGTCCTAACTGTAACGGCACTGGGGTTAACCCATTAATGGTCGACTTGATAGATATCTTATCAGGCGATTGGGCAGACCATAGGTGCCCGAAATGTAATGGCAAAGGTCTGATTGAAGCCAACAAAAGTAGTTGATTTTGAGTCAAATAGCGGCGTGGAAACTTTCTAAGACCAGTAAAGCTTCCACGCCGTGTTGATTCAAAGCACTTTAGCAATTTTAACAACTTAAGGCGTGATTATCTTGCATAACAAACGATTATTAAAGCTAATTGAAGAACTAAGGGAAGAATTGCAGGAGTTAATAGAAAAAAGGAAGACTTGCTGGATGAGGAAGTTATTGAGAAAAGCCGGGAAATCGATGAGCATCTGAATTATTACCAGGAAATAATTAAAGAAACGAGGGATGACAGCTAAAATTGCTGTTTCGGTTACCCGGAAGCGGGGAGTGAGATGATACCCTTGCAGGGAGAAAAAACTACCGGAATAATTTTAGATAAGACCGAAGAAATTACAACCTATGTTGCTAGATTTAGATTGTATTACCTCCTGTTTGTGATACTGCTTTTTCTTACAGCATCTCCTCTTTGGGAGACAGAAATGCACCTACTGCTGCCTGCTATTGCATTATCGGTAGCTTATTTTTTTCTACGGCACCTCAAATGGAAGACAGCTAACTACCAAATACAGTTTCCGCTGGAGGCGCTGGATTTTGTATTTATAGGATGCCTGGTTTACTTAAGCGGGGGGATCATGGGAAGCTTTTTACTTTACGCTTATATTTTTCTGGTAGCAAGTAGCGCTGTTAAATTTGGTGTTGCAGGAGTAGTGCTGGGCTGCTTGTTTGCCATGTTGAGTTTTTTCCTGCTGTTTATTATTAACTCGGGTCTATCTTTTCCAACTGCCTTATACCATATTGCTTCAGTTACAGGAACTGCTTTCTTTACCGGGTGGACGGTTTTATATCATATAGTAAAGATTCAAAATCTGAAGAACTCTCTCTGCCACATGTCCTACACTGATAGTCTTACCGGCCTTTACAATTCCGCTTACTTGTGGGAGCGAGGCCGGGAAGAGATTAACCGCTGCCGCCGGCAAGGAAAGACCTTCTCTTTAATTTTTATGGACTTGGATGGCTTCAAAAAAATAAACGACAGTTACGGTCACCTGACAGGAGACAAGATGCTCAGACAGGTAGCTTGCCTGCTGCAGAAACATAGCCGGGACGACGAGTTGCTAGTCCGTTATGCCGGAGATGAATTTGTTCTCCTGATCCCCGGCGGAGATAAAAAAGAAGCTTGCAGAGCTGCAGAACGGCTGCTCCTGGAAATACGTTCTTGTAGTTTTCACGGCGGACTAATACGATTAGATTTCAGTGCTGGCACAGCAGCTTACCCGGAGGACG
>CAZXDQ010000113.1:0-6432 GCA_964639405.1 uncultured Syntrophomonadaceae bacterium
GTGTAGCACTGGGCCCTCCTCCCGATTACCTTAAAAAACTGTGAAAGGGGGGGTTCGTAATGCCTTAAGAGACAATCGTGAATAAACCTGAAGAAACTCTCGTGGATGAATTGGTAGGAGATGATCCTCCGGCGCTGGGCGAACTTGCCGAATGGATTACCGAACTGATAATTGATGCTGTCTTGTTTTTGCAGCAGATCATGCCGGGAGTAGCCATGCTTGGTTTGGTAACAGCGGCGCTCCTGATATTTGTCGGCGCATTAACAGGCAGCAGGGGGCTCAGGGGGGCAGGTTTTGCAGGCCTTTTAGGTACCATGCTGATGTATTTAATAACCATGAATGCCCCGCTTATAATAGCCTATCTGGAGTCGCTGTTTGACAAGGGAGGCTGATAGTTTGAAGCTGCTGCTGGCAGTAAACAGTCCGCAGCTGGAAAATCAGGTGGAAAACCTGGAAGAAGTTTCGGAAGTCACCCGTGCTTATTACCGGGGAGCGATCCCTGAGCTTTTCCAGGACGATAGCTACGACGTTTTGGTGCTTTCTGCTTTCCTGGAAGGCACCGAAGATTTGTACCACCTGGTCAAGACTGCGAGGTATCACAATGCACGGGTGATCTTTTTGGCCGGAAGCATGGAAAGAAGCGACCCCCTGCTGAACAAGATATTTCATCTGGGGGTTTACGACATAATTTTCAACCCGGTTACTGATGAGCTGCTCAAAAGAATAAAGAGCCCTTCTACTTTTGGAGAAGCAGCCGATGCTCTGGAAGAGCCGCTGATGGAAGAGCCGGTGGAAAAAGAAAAAAACAAAGGTAAGCTGGTGGGGGTGCTTGGTGCGCTGCAAAAAGACAAAAGCGAAGAAGGCGGCTTTTTAGGGATACTTCGCACCAAAAAAGCCCGGGGAAATGAGGATAAAGAACAGCAGGAAACACCTCCTCAAGAAAATGAAAACGAAAAGCAGCAGGAAATACAACAAGAAGAGCAGATTCCTGAAAAATCTGCAGAAGAAGAACAAGCCCTGGAAGAAAAGCAGAACAGCGAACACGAGAAAGGCGCAGTCGAATCGGAAGAAGAAGCGGCCGAACAGAAGGATTCCCCTTCCGGGGCCATTCTTACCAGCAGGGCTGAAAGCACCCGGGAAGGGCAGCCGGTTCACGAAGACGTAGAAAGCACCCTGAATCAAAACAGCGCAGGGATGGGAAAAACTGCTTTAAGCAGCCGTGGAGGCCTTCTGCGCCGCAAGGCAGGGGGCGGTGATTCGCAGGAAGAAACTTCTCCCCGCGGGAGCGGGCTGGAAAAGAGCCTGGGGCTGGAAAAAAGCGCTTCCACGAAACAAAAAGAAGGAAGCGGCCTGGAAAAAGAAAGCAGGGAAGAACAGACGAAGCCTCCGGAAAAGCTTATCCACCAGGCCTCAAAAGATAGTTCCGCTCCGCGCTATCTAATAAAGAATACAGGTGGCTCGCTGGGCAGCCGCCTCCAGGGCGACGAAAATGCGGTTTACAGCCCGGAGGATGCCCCTTCCGGCAAAAAGGAACCGGTAATAGCGGTGTGGTCTCCGGTGCCGGCAGGAAAGACTTTTCTGGCAGTCCACCTGGCTGTTAATATCAAAGGTCTGATAATTGATCTGGACTTTGGAAAGCGGTCGGTCAGCACTTTCCTTAACCTTCCCTCCCCGGGAAGCATGGAAGAGCCGCGGCGCTTTAAAAAGGTGCGGGCCCTGTATTTAACCCCGGGGGACGGGCTCTCCGATTATCCGGACAGAGAGGCCTTACTGGCCCACCCGGGGCCGATTGTCCTGGACATGCCGGCAGTGCCTGCGGACTGGCACCGGGAAGTAATGGAGCAAGCCGATCTCGTAGTTTTTGTAGTAGATCCCGATTATGATCGCATATTAAAGGCCAGGGAATGCTATGTGGAGGATTTTCTCCTGGTGGTCAACAAGAACGTAAAGATGCGCCTTCCCGCCGATCCCTTCCCGGAACTGCTGGGAGCAGATCCTGTGGTCCGCATAGGAATTTACCGCAGGGTATATGAGGCCATACTTGCCGGCGAAACCATCCGCGACGATGAACTAAACAACGCTTGCAGGTACCTGTACCAAAAAGCAAGGAGTCGTTTAGGTAGAGGTGTCGGCAGTAAGGCTTGAATAGATCTGAAACCCTTGAGCCTGCACTTTTGCCGGCTCAAGGGTCGTCACGAAGGCAGCGTTTTTTGCTGAAAATTTTAGGGAGGTGAAAAAAATGGTTACCGTTTACTTAGTGGACGGGGAGCCGGAGTGGATCGACGACTTTCTGGATAAGAGCTTTAATTCGGACAAGATCAAGGTTATCGGCACCGCCCAGGACTTTGAAGAAGCCATCCCTCAGATAGAGGAAATGAGGCCCGATGTAATCCTGGTCGACCAGAGCGTTGACGGCGGCGACGGAATTAAGGCAGCAGGACGCATTGCAGAAGAAGTAGAGGTGCCGGTTTATTTGACCGGCCGGGAAGTCGGCGTAGAAACCATACGGAAGATTAAACCGGAAGGGCTGGACGGCCAGATTAAAAAGCCCTATACGGTTAGCTCTCTATTGGACGGGATTTCCGAGCTTTTTGGCGATCCCGAAGAAGCAGAGGAAGAACCCGCAAAAAAAGAGGCGGTGCGCAAGGTAGACAAGGGGGCCGTGACTATACGTCAGGAACTTATTGCTATCTGGGCGCCCAAAGGGGGTGTAGGCAAAACCACCCTGGCGGCCAGCATTGCCCAGCTGTTAACCCAGAACAGCACAGTGCCTTTGGATGTTGCCCTGGTAGACCTGGACGTTTCTTTTGGCAATCTGGAAACGCTGCTTCAGATCAGCCCGAAGGACAAGAAAACACTTCTGGAATGGAGGAAGTACCAACCCGAGAATATAGACAAAAGGCTGGTAGATACCCTGGCCAACAAGCATAAATCCGGTATAGATGTGTTTTTAACTCCTACCAAGGCGGAAAATGCGGCGGAAGTAGACCGCCCCCCGGAGAGCAGGGAAGAGGATTTTTTGGCAACCACCGTGCTAAGGACCCTGAAAAAGTACTACGACATTATTGTGGTGGACGTTTCCCCTTCCCTGCAGTCCGATTCCTGCGTTATTGCGCTGGAGGAAGCGACCAAGGTGTTTATAATAGGAACTTCGGATATCCCTACCTTAAGGAATGTGGCGGCCTGCACGGATACCTTGAAGAAACTGGGGCTGGATCAGAGCAAGTTCCGCCTGGTTTTAAACCGGACAATTAAAAACCACGGCATCAGTATAAGGGAGATAAATGAGCTCATCCCCTACCCGATTATAGGCCAGCTTCCTGAAGACGTAGGGGTCCAGAGGATGGCCAACGAAGGAAAGCTCCCCGTAACCAACGGAGCTGCCAGCCAGTATTATGAGGCACTCTATCAGGCGGTCAACTCCATGGTTCCGGTCCTTGAACAAAAGAAAAACCGAAAGGGGCTGTTGGAATTGCTCAAGAGGCAGTAGATTTCGCGAAAGGCGGTGCTGGGGTTGTTTAAAGAAACAGTGATAAAAAGCGATCGGGCAGTTGCGATGATCTATACGATATTTACTTCGGTGCTAATATTTTTCTTTTTTGCTGCCATGGTGGATATAGGACACGGCCTTCTCGTGCGCCGACAGCTTCAGTCAATGGCTGATGCTGCGTCTCTGGGGGGAGCCATGGAGCACGATATAGTTTTGGAAAGTGACAACGGGGAACTAAAGCAGGTAGCCGTGATATTCGAAGAAGAAGCCAAAGATACAGCAGAGGAGTTAATTGAAAGAAATGCCGATAATTTCAACTTTTATTACAACAACGATAGTGAAAACGGGGAGGAAGATAACAGTAAAGAATTTGGCAGAGTGGAGATAGTAGATAAAGAAATTACTCTTAAAGCAGAGGATGAACTGGAGGTAAGTTTGCGGGCATCTGTGGATGCGGTTTTACTGGGACTGGTGACTGAAGGGGAGGTCACCGATTTTTATGTACAGGCGGCGGCTGAATCAACTGTAACTCCACCAGAAGAAAATTCATAACGTAAAAGGAGGTATTGGAGGATGTCCAAAGCAAAAAGGTGGACCAGTTTTTTGTTTGGAGGAGTGGTTTTGGCGGCGATAGCTGCCCTGCTTTCTTACGTGGCAATTGCTTCTTATGCTGAAGTGGATGAGGCCCTGGTTCTGCGCCAGGATGTAGACCCTTTTGATGAGCTCTCGGCTGACATGCTTGTGGCCCAGGAAATGCCGGCAGCAGCAATCCCTGACGATGCACTTCGGGATCTAGAAAGGGTGGAAGGCAAGTATTCTAAAGGAAAGCTGTTGTCCGGAACTGTCTTGGAGGAAGGCCACCTGGCTGAACAAGAAGGGGGCAGCCTTATGTCTGCTGCTCTTACTTATACGGAAGACGAGAATATGAGGGCGTTTCCCCTGCCGTACGATGAGCTTACTACGGTAGGCGGAACCATTCACGAAGAAGACCGCATCGATCTGCTGGCCAGCTTCCCGACTCCCGACGGCCAGACGGGAGTGACTATTGTGTCAGAAAGTACCAGGGTGCTGGATATACACCGGGAGAACGATTTTGAGGCGGTAGTAATAGCTGTCACCTATGAACAGGCGGAAGAACTGGCGCTTCTTTTGCAGGAAGGCGAAGTGTATGCTTCCTTGAACCCTTACGAGGCTGTGCTTGCGGATACTGACGGCTATATCACTATTAATGAGCTGGCAGCCGACTACGGTATGCCCAGGGCCGACAGTGATGGAGAAGAAGAGGCGGAGCAAGATTAGCAAGTAAAGGAGGGAGAATTTATGAGCTTGTTACACCAGCGGCTTAAAGATGAACAGCCGGAGGTGTCTGAAGAGGTGATGTCTGCAGAAGATGAAAGCGGAAACTACAATTACGAACAGATCAGGAACAATATCCGCGAAAAATTACTGCAGCTGAACGTCCCCGTAGATGACCGGGATAGGCTGGAGAAAAGCATATTGGAAATGCTAAACAACGACTATCCCCAGCTTTCCCGTATGCAGCGGCAGGATTTGGCCGGGGTTATAGCTTATGATATCGCCGGATATGGCCCCATTCAGCCGCTGATAGATGATCCGGAAGTTACTGATATTATGGTAAACCGCTTTGATGAAATTTACTACGAACGCAACGGAACGGAATACAAGTACAAGGGCAGGTTCTACAACGAAAAACACCTCCGCGATGTCATCGAAAAGATCGTCAGTCGGGTGGGCAGGCGCGTGGACGAATCCAGCCCCATAGAAGGGGCTCGCCTGCCCGACGGCTCAAGGGTGCAGATTGTGCTTCCGCCGGTAGCGGTGGACGGGGCAGCTGTAACCATACGCCGCTTCCGCTCTGATGTTACTGAAGATAAGCTGATTGAGTGGGGAGTCCTTACCCGCAGCCAGATCAACCTCCTTGCCGATTTCGTTAAGGCCAGGCTCAACCTGGTGATTTCGGGCGGAACGGGAACCGGCAAAACCACCCTTCTTAACGTGCTAAGCAAATACATCGACGAAAGGGTGGCGGCTATTGAGGACGTGGCGGAGCTAACCCTGGATGTACCCAACATGGTGCGCTTTGAAACCCGTCCGCCCAATATTGAAGGCAAGGGGGAGATAAGCCAGGAAGCCCTGTTGAAAAGCGCCCTGAGGAAGTATCCCAAAAGGATCATTGTGGGGGAATGCCGTGCAGGAGAGGCTTTTCAAATGCTTCAGGCGATGAACACAGGGCATCCCGGTTCCCTGACCACTGCCCACGCCAATTCGCCGGAAGACTGCATATACCGGATCAAGGACATGGTGCTGATGTCGGAACAGGGAAGCCGCATGAACGAACACAGCATTTACAGCCAGATAGGCCAGGCCCTGCACATAGTAGTACAGCTGGACAGGCTTCCCAGCGGCAAAAGGGTGGTAACCCGGATTTCTGAAATAGAAGCCAAAAACGGAGCTCAAGCACGGGACGTTTACCTGTGGCGCAAAGGAAAACTTGTCAAGGTAAATGAGTTCAGCGAGCAAATTCATGAGCTGGTTAATTTCAGCTGATACAGAAAGGAGGGTGCAGATTGCTGGCTTTAATTAGCGTTTTGGTATTTTTGAGCGTGCTCATGCTTTTTATGGCTGTCAAAAGCGCTCTGGATGCGCACAGGTTAAAGCTGTACCGCCTTATGTACGGCGGTGAGGAAAGCTTTGAGGAATCGGGTGGAGGATTTAGAGTGCCGTTTGTGGAGCGCCTGGAGCAGATGCTCAGGCACAGCGGTATTTTTATACCGGCGTACCGCTTTATTGCCTACTGCACGATGGTAGTAGCCGCCATGTACCTTTTAGGCCTTTTTCTGGTGCGCGATTCTTTTTGGGCCCTTTTGTTTGCCGCTATAGGGCTGGTTTTTGTATACGCCGATTTGGGGCGCAGTAAGGGC
>CAZXDQ010000114.1:0-2405 GCA_964639405.1 uncultured Syntrophomonadaceae bacterium
CAGTTATACAGCATAGGCCGGGAAACCATGCCCCCAGGACAGGGGTGTTAATATGGCTTACAAAGACCCGGAGAAGCAAAGAGAATATCAACGTGAATGGCAAAGAAAAAAGAGAGCTTCCCAGGTTAAAGCCTCTCCAGGTAGAACCTTGAACCCGGAGGAAATCCGAACTGCTCAAGGGTTACGAGACCTATTATCGGAAGTTATATCGGAAGTGCGGGAAGCAGAGGGCGACACTTTCGTTAAGGCCCGGCTGGTAGGCTACCTGGTGAGCATAGGAATTAAGGCGGTTGAGACAGCCGACCATGAAGAGCGGTTAAGCAACCTGGAGGACAAGTTAAACCTGGAGTAAAGAAAAACGGATCCAGGGAGCCACAGAGAGGCCACACATTTAAGCCGTGTGGCTTTTTTATATTCTAACCCTGCCAGGTATCCTCTTAATGATAAAAAGCTCTCTGAACAGCGCACAGTTTGCTTTTTTTATTAGAAATTGTTTTTAATGAAGAGCGGCGTTGTCCTACACTGTATGACAATGTCATACAAAACGGAAAGACTTAATTCGTACCCTGTAGTGTGTAAAAACTCCCGCCATTAGCCCTTTCGTGGCCTCTTATTACTACAGCCATTTTACAGCCAAGAGAACGGAAAAAGGGTAAAAATACGGAGGTTTGCGGAAATAGGCATCCCTTGAGAACCCCTGTTATGTGGGGAAGGTGGAAGTTAACGGACGGTAGCGGAAAAAGCAGATTATAGCTTTTAATCAGGGTGTCCCAGGTTCGAATCCTGGATGGCTCACCACCGAATTGGCGGGGGTTTAAGGCCCTCGCCTATTCGATTTTTAGCCTAAAAAAACCAAAAGTTACCCGCGAGTTACCCGCGGAATTTGCCTTATTAAAATTTTTGGTTCAAAATATAACAGGAAGCACTGGCCATTGCTGCGATTACAGCGCTAGTTTCGCTCAAAAAGTATAACTTTATTTCAATTCATTAAAATTTATTCCATTTTTATAACAGCACCCTCGCCAACCGTCTATTTTGATTCCTGCTTCCCTTAATGCTAGGTTCAAGAAGCCCGGGCAGTCCTTAGATATAACTTCAAAATCCAAGTAGCTTAGGGCCTTAAAACACTACTTGCGCTAAAGTGCAGCTGCATTGGTCCTTAATGTAAGAAGGTAATGATTCCCATTCCAAGCAGAACGCCCACTGTAATCCCTGAAATAGCCCGGTGAGGGTCGGTGAGCTGGTAGACATCCGGAATTAATTCGTCGCTCACGATGTAAAGCATGGCACCTCCGGCAAATCCCATGGATATACTCAAAAATGCGGGAGATATACCTGCCAGGGTAGATCCCACCAGGGCTCCCAGGCCAAGGGGCAACCCTGCCAGCATCGTGATTAACAGAGATTTAAGGCGATGGCTTCCCCCTACATTAAGGGGAAGTGCTATGGCCAAGCCTTCGGGAATATTGTGCAACCCGATAAGCACAGCTAAAGTAATTCCCACGGCTTCTGATAAAGCAAATCCAGCCCCTATGGCTATTCCCTCAGGAAAATTGTGCAAGGCAATGCCGATTGCTATAAGCCCGCCCTTTTTCAAGTAGGAGCCCCGAGACTCCTCAGTTACAAAGTGAGTATGGGGGAAGCGGTGATCCAACCACATGAATACCAGAATTCCTGCCAGCATACCTCCCGCTGCTTGGTAAAAACCTACTTCCAAAGCTTCTTCCAACAGTTCTAAGAAGACTATGGCCAGCATCACGCCTCCCGATAGGCCCAACATAAATCCCAGCAGGTGATTGGAGGGGCGGGAGAAAAACAGGGCCAAAGCTCCTCCCAGGCCTGCCCCTAATACTCCGGCGGCTATACCAATGAGGGTTACTTCGTACCATACCATGAATAAGCTACCTCCTTTTTTCTCATTAGAACTCCATAAGCGGTCAGAGCAAAGGTTTAATGCTTGTCAATTCATAGAGAAGCCATATTATTCCCTGGATTTAATCATTATCAGCATCATCTTAAACCTATCCAGAGCTTTAAGAGAATGGGGCTCATCTGCCGGCATTATAATCATCTGCCCTTCTTCCACCTGGTGAGGTTGTCCTGAAATGATTACTTCTGCCTTCCCTTCCAGCACCTGCACCAGGGCATCAAAAGGCGTGGAATGTTCGCTCAAGCCTTCCCCTTGATCAAAAGAAAACAGGGTACCGTGCCGGTTTCTTTATTCATCACTTCTCTGCTTACCACTGAGCCATTCTGGTAATCTATGAAATCCTTCACGCTGACTACCTGCCCAATAATTCCTCCCTTTTCGCTCTTAAGTTCTCCCATTCGATCCACATGCTTAAATTATCAAAAAAAATACTTATGGGAAAACAGAGTGATCACATCTAAGTTTAACCCAAATA
>CAZXDQ010000114.1:2505-6343 GCA_964639405.1 uncultured Syntrophomonadaceae bacterium
CAAAAAAAATACTTATGGGAAAACAGAGTGATCACATCTAAGTTTAACCCAAATATTTTATACTGAATAGTCCTCTGATGTTCACTTTTTAATATAATTTTTGTCATCATTTGTCGTCAATTGGATACTTTAGGCGTTAAAATAATCCTTCTTTGAGGAAGTTTTTTTTTCGTCAATTTTTTCTCTACAGTTGAAAATTATAACTCATTTAAATATTAAATTGACAGGCTTTATGTTTTGTTTTATGATATCGATATACGATATCGGTATACGATATCTCTAGGGAGTGATAAACTTTGAAGGATAAAGTACTGAGAAAACTTTTTCATGGTTTTATCCAGGTGCACATCCTTTATCATGCTGGAAAGTCACCTGTTTTTGGCAGCTGGATGATAGAGGAACTAAAAAAACATGGTTATGAAATAAGTGCTGGCACATTATATCCTCTTCTTCACGAG
This sequence comes from uncultured Syntrophomonadaceae bacterium, assembly GCA_964639405.1. Classification (GTDB taxonomy): domain Bacteria; phylum Bacillota; class Dethiobacteria; order DTU022; family PWGO01; genus CAZXDQ01. The sequence continues at coordinate 2,964 of CAZXDQ010000114.1, forward strand.
CTGAATCAAAAAGGTTTGTTGGAAAAGCGGGAAAAGATCATTGAAGGAAGAACTCGCAAGTATTATTCCCTTACTCCCGCTGGCAAAGAAGTGCTAGAAGAAGTTAAAGACAAGGCTTTTGAACTGGTAGAAGAACTTAAAGAATAATTGGGCTACCCTTCTGCCGAAAAATACTTCTTTACCGGCAAAAATAACACTTAAAATAGGTGGGGTGAACTTACTTATGCACAACAGAGGCCATTATACCCCAGGGATTTGAAATCTCGCCTTTTCGCTTGGAACGTAAAAAACGAGTTTAAGCAAAGAAAGTGCAGGCATGATATCTGCCTTGTAAAAACACAGGATGAGAGTGGTGATAGCTTTATGTTTATGTTAAAAGACCTCAGATATAAAAATATTCTGGACTTAAAAGGCAAGCTGTATTTCCCTCCTCAGCAAGTTATTTGCCTCGTTGGGGAAAGTGGAAGCGGAAAAACCACCCTTTTGAAGCTTCTTAATAATTTAATTACTGCTGATAAGGGAAAGGTCTTTTACAAGGAAAAGGATACCACCACCCTGGATCCTGTACAGTTGAGACGGGAAGTAATTATGCTGCAGCAGGCACCTATTATTTTTCCCGGTTCGGTTAAGGAGAATCTGCTAAAAGGACTGTTTTTTGCGGAAAAGCCCTTGGTAGAAGATGCTAGGTTGCTAGAATTACTGAATAGCTTAAACCTGCAGGTAGAACTCGAAAGAAGTGCTGCCGATCTTTCCGGAGGCGAAAAGCAGCGCCTGGCTCTTTGCAGAATTTTGCTTATGAAACCTGAGGTTCTTCTGCTGGATGAACCCACTGCAGCCCTCGATGAAGATACTGAGGAATTGATATTAAAGAAAGTAATGGATTTTACCCTTCAACAAAGGGGCACTCTTATAATGGTCACTCATTCAAAAAATATTGCTTATAAACACGCCCATAAAATTATTACCCTTAACGAGGGTAAAGTCACTAAAACTGAGGAAGGGGTACACAAATGGAGAATATCATAGAAATAGAGATATGGCGCCTAGCAGCAGCTTATATTTTTCTGTTAATACTGCTAATCATGGTTTGGAAGCAAGGAATTGGACAGGAAAAGGAGATTGTGGTATCTGCTGTTAGAATGACAGTTCAGCTGGCGGTTATGGGGTATGTACTGGTCTTTATTTTTGATTTAAACCATTTGCTTGTCTCTTTGGCGGTTTTTGTCCTTATGGAATTTTTTGCGGTGCGAAATATTTATAGTCGGGTTAAAGAAGAAATAAACACGAGGATGCGCTGTGTGATCAACTTGTCTATGATCCTGGGCACAAGCATTCCCGTATTTTATTTCCTGGCAGTAATAATAAATGTGGATCCATGGTACGAAGCCAGCTATTTTATTCCCATCGCCGGGATGGTGATCGGAAATTCCATGACCGGGATAGCGCTAGGAGCAGAAAGATTGATAAACGGCATGAAGACCAGGAAAGAACTGGTAGAAGGAGCGCTTATGCTGGGAGCCACACCTTTTGAAGCCTCAAGGCCAGTGATTAATGATGCTTTTAACGCAGCTGTTTTGCCAACAATAAATCGTATGTTTGGAATGGGTATTGTATTTTTGCCAGGTATGATGGTGGGCCAAATACTTTCCGGAGTTTCGCCCTTAGTGGCAATAGAATACCAGATTGCCATTATGTTGGGAATCTTAGGGAGCGTTTCCTTGACAGTGTATATTCTAATTCAGTTTGGTTACAAGGCTTTTTTTAACCGGTACCATCAGGTCGAATTTTGACATCTTAATTATATATGGCCCCTGTATTTTAGATTATAAGGAAATTTTTGCTTAACCTGAACTGATATTTAGAATAAACCTTTCCATGATCCATGATCGCATATAGTTTCTTCTAACCTCTTGCCTCTTTTTCTACACGAATGATCGTTTGCATCTATCTTCGCTTTGGTAAACATGATATGCCCTTTAACCAGCTGTTTATCTAATGCTACCAAAGACAGTAGCGGTTTTGCTGTAGGATCAGCAAAAAGAGCTTTAAACAGCTCCACTATTTCTGGTCCTTCATCATCTCCAAAGGCTTGCTTGTCCACTTCAAGCAGACCTTTAAAATCTTCATCCCTCGACTCACGTATTACCAATCACTGCTCACTCCTTGATAATAGGTGTCAGGCAATAAATACAAAAAAGAAAAAGATGCTATTTCACTCTGTTAAAGGGAAAATCCAAACCCAAGTAACTCTAACCTATGGATAGTAAGTTCATATTGTTGCACCAAAGGACTTGACCTTCTAAGCTAGTGCACTCAATATTGTTTGAAGATCAACAACAGATTAAAAGAGCATTCTATTAAAAATTAGCCGCTCCAAATTCATATTAGGGTCCAGATCCTCCGTCCCCCCTGTGGCATTATTTTAAGTTTCTATTCGGTGCAGGAAGAAGCGGTAAACCAATCCGTTCAATATAACTACATAGGCCAGCCCTATGAAGTAATACTGCGAATAAGTTAAATAGGTCCAACCTTCCGGGCGAAGGGCACTGCTGATGACTTTTGCGGGCCAGAAAGGGGGGATTATTGCAAAGATGATCTCTTTGGCATCGGTAAAATAAAGGGAAACGACCGGAATCAGGATAACGGTCCCCAATCCCTTCATCACTGCAAAGCCTTCTATCTTGTTCTTGGAAAAAGCATTGATCAACAGTCCGGTCAATGGAGCACTTAAAGAAGCTAGGAAAGCCACTCCCAGGATGTCCATCCAGGAGAGCTCTCCGATATCGGAGAACCACATCACAAAAGTGCAGGCAGCTAGCGAAAAAATAAAGGCCATGCATATGCGGAAAGAAAGAAACTGATGAAGGTTAAGGGGCGTAACTTTTACCGAATCCAGAATGTGGTCATCCCGGTCGTCCAGGATAGAAAAACCTACTATGGCCCCGTATACCATAGGTGTCATCAGGGTAAGGGCTGCTAGCGCGTAGTCGGAAAATAAATCCAGTCTAAAGCCGCTGGTCTCTTCCAAAGCTGGCAAGAGGTACCTTCCAATGATTCCAAAAAGGAGGGGGTAAAACACCATAAAACGCATCATAGGATCCCGCAGCCAGTTTTTTAATTCGCTTGCTAAAAAGTTACTGAACACGTTTTACACCCCACTTTCTTGGACTGCAAACTGATCAAATTTTTTCAGCAGTACCCAAAACAGAACTATCGACCCCACCCCCAGGTAGCCCAGAGCATAGGCTGTCTCCCAGGCAGCTACCTCCCCAGTGGAAACCATGAGTAAGGTCATGGAAGCCTTGGTAGGAGCTAGGTAAATTACCGCCTCAGCCAGTTCGTGCTGGAGGATTTTCAGATATTCCAATAGGACAGGAAGC
>CAZXDQ010000115.1:0-6323 GCA_964639405.1 uncultured Syntrophomonadaceae bacterium
GCCCCCAAAAAAACCTATCTTTTACCACCATACCCACGGTTAAAGTAGTACCCAGTCCTGCTTTATCTGTTTCCTGCAAAGCGGTGTTATAAATAGCCCAGTTGGCCTTATTAATCAAATCCTCTAACAAAAAAAGGATGCCTCGAGAAGAATGCTCCTCTTTATTGTGGGTAGCTTGATATCTGCGAACAAATTGTAACAATGTATCTATGGCCAGGTAACTGGCTACATCTCCCGCTGCATGCCCTCCCATTCCATCAGCTACGGCATACAACTGTATACCACCGCCATCCAAGGAGCAATAATTATCTTCATTCCGACGACGTTCCTTCCCCAAGTCAGAGCGCACCGCCACTTTAGCCATCAACTTCCCCTCCATACTAGCAATAAAAAACCACTATTTCAAATCAAGTATAGCAAAAATCTCCCCCCCCTGGCAACGACAGGCCAGAATACCTCTTAATCCCTATCAGTTAACATGATCTGAGAAAAAAAGTTCTTATTAATTCTAGCGCTGTCATCTCCGGAAGAACAAAGCCATGTAAAAACCTTCTTGCGTGTGTAAATGAGGATAAAAGGCAAACTCGCCGGGAGCGATTTCAGCCGCTGGAGGAGAAGTTGATTCGTTTAAAGGGAAAGCCTGGATAAAATCAGGATTAGCTTGCAAAAAGGCCTTTACTACTTCTTCTGTCTCTTCGGGTTCTAAACTACATACTGCATACAGGAGGTAACCGCCAGATTTAACTACGTTAGAGGAAGCTTGGAGCAATTCTTTTTGCAATCTAGCCAGGGATAACAAGTGGTTTTCACTTTTTCCCCACTTGAGATCCGGCTTCAGGGATACGACTCCCAAACCTGAGCAGGGAGCATCACACAACACTCTGTCTACCGGATGAATATAACGATGGATTTCCTTACCATCCCATAAACAGGTGGTGATATTATTCAAGCCCAAACGGAAGGCATTCTTTTTTACCAGACCGAGCCGGCTTTCTTTGATGTCTCCCGCATACACAGTGCCCTGCCCAGACATTAGTTCTCCCAGATGGGTAGCTTTGCCTCCAGGAGCACTGCAAATATCCACCGCTTCTTCGTCAAGGGAGGGAGCTAAAACATATCCACACCAGATTGACGCTTCTCCCTGGACCGTGCACAATCCCTTTTGGAAACTGGATAATTCCCGAAGCGAACGTCCAGGAGCTATTCGGAGAGCCATAGGGGTGGAAGGTACTTCCTCCACCTTAACTCCTTCTTCCTCCAACGCTTCTCTGGCCGATACTTCCGAAGCAACCGTCCTGTTTACTCTAACCGTAATTGATTTAGGCTGATTATTAGCCGCACACATGGCTTCTGCTTCTTTTATCCCTAAGCGATGCACCCACCTTTCCACCAGCCAGCGAGGGTGACTATGGACTAATACCAGGTAATCTATTGGAGCTTTATTAAAATCAGGCCAAGGCAATCCCCCTTGATTTCGGGAAACATTCCTTAATACACCATTAACCAGTGAAGCTACTCCCCGGTGTCCATAGCGATAGGCTAAACGAACAGCAATATCCACTACTAAAGAAGAAGGAATGTGGTCAAGATAAATAAGCTGGTAAACAGCACAACGTAAATTATTTCTAATCCAAGGAGTTAATTTATCTATAGGCTTTTTCAGAAAAAGCTTCAAAATCCAGTCCAGGGTGTTAAGCCTTTGGATGGTTCCGTAAGCCAACTTGGTTGCTAATGCTCTCTCTGGAGGATACAAGCCCTGGAGGTAAGAAGGTAAGAGCAAATTAACGTAGGAGTGATCTTCTCCCACCTTCACCAAAACCTTAAGCACCGTTTCCCTTACTGAAAAAGGTCGGCTGTCTCCAGAGTTTTTCTTCTTATGCATTTTCCACCCTCATCACCTAAAATAGCTGTTACCTTCAACCGGGCTGCTACCCCAAAAAATAAAATCCCACCTAGAAGCTCTGAACTCCTTAAGTTCTTTTCTGGCTATCCATTCCAATACTGGCCTCGTTGACTATAATTTATTAAAACTCATGCCCTTTTGAAAAAGGAAGAGGAATTTCTATCTTATCCGCCGTAATCATGGCAACCTTCTTGCTGTTGCCACCGAAGGAGAAAGGGAAGTGGTTCTAACTATATACTTTCCCGAGCCCCTTAGCATTCCCAAAAAGCCAGGTTGGCGGGCTAATTCTAAACCCATAATCTCCAAAGTTCCCACCCGGGTAGAAGTAGTAATAGTTGCCTGCAAAATTCTCCCCAGGTAAGGGCCTACCAAATAAGCAATCCCAATAGCCAGCAGTATATTCATAAGGCTAAAAACTTGGAAATACCATAGTAAGAAAATAAATATTATGGAAGCCAATAAATTGGAAGCAAGGATGCTGGTGCCGCACCTGCGGTGTATTCTCAATTGGGCCTCTCCATTTTTCAGTCGGGCAAGTCCTTCCCGGGCACATATTTCCACCGTCGCAGGTGAAAAGGAACCCTGTACTATAAAACCGTCTTCTCTTGCCATACCCGAAGTCTTTTGCGGACCAAATTTTTCCTCTAGCACATTCATAGTAGCGTGCTCTAACGAGTGATTGCTTCTCAAGCGGGGATTAGATGCTACTTTAAGCAATTGGAAAGGCACGGTAAGTAAATGATAAATAGAATAAACGGTAAAATGAAAAGGAAGGAGGAGAACTCCCACCAAAATAAATAGCCCCAAAAACCATAGTAAGGCTAACAGTAATAAAGGCATAAGTCAGTCTCCTTCTCCCCCAAATCTTTCCTTTTTCTCTAGACGGTACCCCCTGGCAAATTCAGCAGCAGACATCTTTTTTTTACCTTCAGGTTGAACTTCTTCTAATAAAACGCCGGCTTTGCCGGCGGCCACCCATATTCCTGAAGCATCTATTTCTATTATTTCTCCCGGATGCTCTCCCCGAATTGCTGGGGAATATTTCGCTTTCCATATCTTCACCCTTTTGCCCCTTAAAAACGTAAAAGCCCCTGGGGTGGGGTTTAATGCACGAATAATATTTGCCAGATCTTTTCCTTCTTGTTCCCAGTTCAGCCGAGCTTCATTCTTTTCCACGGGAGGTGCATAAGTGGCTAAAGCCTCTTCTTGAGGAACAGCTGATACCTCACCGGAAGCTATCATTTCTATAGAATCACCCAGCACTCGGGCTCCTTTGAGGGAAAGCCGTTGCCGAAGATCTCCAGCCGTATCTTCTGGCAAAATTGCTTCTTCCTCTTGACAGATTATATCTCCCCCATCCATTTTTTTCTCCAAGTAGATCACGCTTACACCAGTTTTAACTGCCCCTGCCATAATCGCTCGTTGAATAGGAGCAGGACCCCGGAAATAAGGCAGTAAGGAAGGATGAAGATTAATGCCCCCTTTAGAGGCCATCTCCACCAGCTCCTGGGGAACCATTTTCCCAAAATCTACTACTACCAACAAGTGAGGTGAGATTGCTTTAAGGGCACAAAAAAAGTCTTCTTCTTGCAAGCTTGAAGGTTGATAAAGAGGAAAACCTTCTTGCTCCGCCTTTTGTTTAACCGGGGAGGGAACCAGCTTGTATCCTCGTCCCTGAGGTCGATCCGGTATAGTAATTACTGCTTCCAGGATGTGGCGACTATTTATTATTGTTTCCAAAACCGGTAAAGCAAAAGCAGAGGTTCCCATAAATACCAGTTTTAATTGCTGCAAAGGATTAGCCCTCCGCTTCTAACTCTTGGGGGTCAAAGGTCCTCAGGGCTTTATCGGTAAAAAGCACCCCGTACAAGTGATCGATTTCATGCTGCAATGCGCGGGCCAACAACCCTTCGGCTTCACAGTGGACTGTCTCCCCCTGTAAATTTTCTCCTTGAACTTCCACTCTCCAGGAACGGGAAACCTCCCCATAAACCCCAGGCACACTCAGGCAACCTTCTACTCCTACCTCTTCACCTTCGTTTTTTACCACCTGGGGATTAATTAAAATTATGTTCTCCTGTTCACCCATGTCTGCTACAATAATTTGCTTGGATATTCCCACCTGGGGAGCAGCAAGACCTATGCCCCCTGCATGATGCATGGTTTCTAACATATCTTCCGCTATCTGCCGGATAATTTTATCCACTGCTTTTACCTTACTGGCTGGCTGTCGAAGTACAGGATCCGCAGCTTTGATTATATTTCTCAAAGCCATTTTACATCACCACTTTTCGTTCCAAATAATATTTTCCAGATGTTTGCCACTCTTTATTATAGCACTGTCATAGGGTTAAAATCTACCGTTAACCTTACTCTACCCCCCAAAGTAGATTGACGAAATTCCCGGATAGCATGGCTGATGAGAGTATAATGATCTTGTAAATTGTTCCCCTTGATTATCAAATGGTAACGGTAACTGCCTTTTAACAAATGTAGAGGAGCTGGGGCAGGCCCTAATATTTCTGCCTCGTTTTTAATATCGGTTAAACTACTCATCACCTGGTGGGCAGCCATTTCCCCTGAAGCAGCGTCAGGAGAAGTCCATACCATACGAAGCATTTCAGTGAAAGGAGGATACTGAAGTTCTTCCCTCATGCTTATTTCCTGTTGGAAGAAGGCACTATAGTCATGCCTCTGAGCGCAAGTAATACTATAGTGATTAGGTTGGTAAGTCTGGACTACTACATTTCCTTTTTTGCCTCCCCTCCCCGCTCTTCCCGAAACTTGAGCCAATAATTGAAATGTTTTCTCTGAAGCCCTGAAATTGGGCAAATGCAAGGAAGTATCCGCAGCAATTACACCCACCAAGGTTACACCAGGAAAATCCATTCCCTTAGCTATCATCTGGGTGCCCACCAAAACTTGAGCTTCACCAGAACGAAACTGAGACCACAATTTCCTATGAGAACCCTTGCGGACAGTGCTGTCCCTATCCATACGCAAAGTATTAAAGCGGGGAAACCTTTTGTGCACTTCCTGTTCTACCTTTTGGGTTCCAGTGCCAAAAAATTTTATATAAAACCCTTTGCATTCAGGACATTCTTGGGGGACTTCCTCTCTGTGGGAACAGTAATGACACATCATCATTCCCGAATGGTAATGAAAAGTTAAAGACACCGAACAATAGGGGCAACGGACCACATGCCCACATTCTCTACAAAGAACAAAACTGGAGAATCCTCTCCGGTTAATAAATAGAAGCGCCTGCTCCCCCTGCTCTAGCACCTTGTCCAGCTTATCTATCAAAGGGCGGCTGAAGATGCTTTTGTTACCGCTTTTGATTTCCTGTCGCATATCCACAATATCCACCTGAGGCAAGGAAAACGGGGTTGCCCGTTCACTCATTTCCATTAACTGGAGCTCTCCTCGGCTGGCTCGATAATAGCTTTCAATTGAAGGAGTAGCGCTTCCCCATAGCATTACCGCACCATGGTAAGCGGACCTCCATTCAGCTATTTCTCTGGCATGATAACGGGGAGCTTCTTCTTGTTTGTAGCTGTTTTCCTGTTCTTCATCTACAATAATTAAACCTACTCTGTCTAAAGGAGCAAACACCGCTGATCGAGTTCCTATTACTACCCTGCTCTCCCCTCTTTTCACTTTTAACCATTGCAAATACCTTTCTCGCAAAGGCAAACTGCTGTGAAGCAGCACTACCTCTCCCGATAATTTTTGGGTGAAATAAGCTACCATCTGGGGGGTAAGAGCTATCTCTGGCACCAATAAAAGAGCAGTTTTACCCTTCCGCAAACACTCTTCAATCCCTTGTAAATATACTTCTGTCTTTCCGCTGGCGGTAACTCCGTGGAGAAGAAAAGATTCGGGTTGTTCCTGGCTTAGAGCTTCCACCACCTTTTCCAAGGCTTCTTTCTGTTCGTAGGTAAGCAGTTTTTCGGTTTCTATATCTTCCCCTGCCGCCACTTTATTTTCTAAAGAACTAAACCTATTCAGCCAGGACAGTCCGCTAAGAGCACTTTCTTCTACTTGTACCAGGCCTTTTTTTTGAAGCGCACCAAGACAATTACCATCAGCTCCAGCTCCCTGGGCAACTTCTCTCCAGGGAGTTCCTTGCAAAAATCCACTATTATTCCATAGATAATTTAACACCTGATACTGGCGGGGGGCTTTTTTCTTCAAACTTTCCCAAAATTCGTTCCCGGCTCTTGCTAAGGATTCATCCAAATACACGAATTTTTCTTTCTTATCTTTAATTTGCCCGTAGCCGGGCGGTAACATAACATTTATTGCCTCCATAAAGCGGCAATAGTAGCGCTGCGTCATCCAGGAAGCAAGCTCTAACAATTCCTCCTGCAAAGAAAAGATAGTAGCCTCTAAAGAAATAAAATCTTTGAATTTGTAA
>CAZXDQ010000116.1:0-6319 GCA_964639405.1 uncultured Syntrophomonadaceae bacterium
CCCATTCCGCCTCCTCCGACTAGCGCCCCCAAGGCGGCGGTCCCCGAAGTTAACACTACGGAAATTTTTATCCCAGCCATAATAACCGGAACACTAAGGGGAATCTCTACTTGGGTAAGCACTTCCCATCCTGACATACCCATGCCTTGAGCAGCGTCTTTTACTTCCCACGGCACTCCCTTTAACCCTGCCAAAGTATTCCGGGCAATAGGCAACAAGGCGTATATGGTTAAAGCAAACAGCGCTGGTTCACGCCCTAACCCCAGGAAGGGGAAAAATATGGCTATTACAGCCAAAGGGGGAATGGTTTGCCCGGTGTTGAAAAAAGCCATAACCCGCTCAGTATATTTAACAAAGCGGGGCCTGGTTAATAAAACAGCTACCGGAAAAGCAATCAAAAAGGCAATGACCAATGGGATCAAGACCAGTTGTAAGTGCTCCCAAGCGTGGGGAGGCGACCTGTCTATTAATGCACTAATAAATCTATCCATTTCAAAATCCATTACTCATCACCACTTATTTTATTAATATGATTTTTGATATCATCCCAGCTGATAACCCCTATCAATTTATCCCCTTCGCATACCCCAACATGGTTCGTGTTCTTCTTCATCATGGTTTCCAAAGCCCGTTGGACCGGTTCTACAGACAGTATATAACATTCTTTTTCCTTAACCTCTTGAGGGATTTCCAGCTCACGGTTTACCATTTCTTCGGATTTAGTCAGCTCCAGCACCTTGGTCTCCCGGTCTTTGCCTAGTAAGTCCTTGACAAAATCGTTGGCCGGGTTTGACAAAATTTCCATAGGTCTCCCGTGCTGCACCAGCTTACCTTCATTGAGAATAACGATGTGGTCTCCCATTTTTATGGCCTCGTCGATGTCGTGGGTGACGAAACAAATAGTTTTTTTCATTTCTCTCTGCAGCCTTAAAAATTCTTCCTGCAGGCGAGCCCTCACAATAGGGTCAACCGCCCCAAAGGGTTCGTCCATTAACATAATAGGCGGATCAGCGGCCAGGGCTCGGGCTACTCCGACCCGCTGCATCATACCCCCACTTAATTGAAAAGGGTATTTCTGGTTCACTTCATCAGGGTTTAGTCCTACCATCTCCAATAGCTCCTGAACTCTCTCGTTAATTTTCTTTTCCGGCCACTTAAGTAACCGGGGCACCAATGCCACATTTTGTTCTACCGTGCGGTGAGGTAAAAGCCCGATCTGTTGAATTACATACCCTATTTCCCTTCGTAATTCATCGGCGTTAACTTCCTTGTCTATAATCCTTTGCCCCTTAATATAAATATCTCCATCGGTTGGTTCCACCAACCGGTTAATCATCCTTAAAATTGTAGTTTTACCGCAGCCGGAAGGCCCTACGAAAACGCAAATATTACCTTCATCCACTTGAAAGCTTACCTGGTCTACCGCTGGCTTAGCAGCTCCAGTAAATGTCTTAGTTACCTTATCCAATAGTATCAAGGTTTTGTACCCCCTTACTAAATTCTAGTCCTGATACCTTAGTCCCGGGGAAGTAATCTTCTGCTCAATTTTACCCATTATAAAATCCAACAGCAGGGCAATTACCGAAACCACTACTGCTCCAGCAATGATAATATCTGCGCTTTCTCGGGCAATTCCGTGATGTATCAACCGTCCCAGATTCCTCTCTCCAATAAACGTCGCCACGGTGGCCATCCCCGTGATAATTACCAAGGTAACTCTAATCCCAGCAAAAATAATGGGCCAGGCAATAGGCACCTGAATCTGAAAAAGAATCTGCCTTCCGGTCATACCCATGCCTCGCCCTGCTTCAATAATTGGCCATTCCACTGATTTGATACCCCGGTAAACATTGCGAACCATGGGCATCATGGCATAGAGAATTAATGCCAGGGCTGCAGAAGTTCGGCCCAGCCCTAATTGAGGGACAGTGATAAATAGTCCGAAGAGAGACAAGCTGGGAATACAAAATAAAATATTCCCAATCCCAAAAGCCAAGCTGGCAAATTGCTCATACCTACTGATTAGTAAACCCACCGATATCCAAAGGATCAGCGCAAAAGCCATCACCGTAAGAACCAGTGAAAAATGATTGTAGGTATAATCAATTATTTGATCGCTACGCCTCATAATATAAACTATAACCGATATAACTTGCTGCACAAAGCCGCTTTCCAAAATGCCCTGGAGGAGGTTGTTTAAAGCATCCATAGCTGAAATCCTCCTACAACAATTTTATTTATTTTCTTTCACCAAAATCTACAATGCAAGATAAATGCCAAATGACTTAAACATTCGCTTTAAAACTTCCAGTAAATTAACTGGTTTTCCCATGTATTAACTCTAGAACCCGGTTGTGTTTTATTCTAATATTATAAAATATCAATTCCGCTTTTATTATTTATTAACATTTTTTCAAAAGCTGCCTGTCCCTGGACTGTTCTTGTTTAAAAAACATTTGTGGTCATCTATGGGAATTGGCACCGGTTTGGGCAGATTTTGTCTAGTGCCTAATCTATTATTTGAGCTTAATTCAAATTTCCAATACCTGACATTATGCCTTCTAGCGCTAAATATTTTTGCTGCAAAAAAACTATGCTGCACAAATTTAATGCAGCATAGTTTTGGGGAGAACTTTTTAAGCCCTTTCTTTCCTGGTGATTTGCCTTATTTCTTCTATTACCTTCTCAGGCATTGGTTCCGGCTCATGGGAGCTTAATATTTGGTTGGTTTTGTCTTTAGCCTTTTCCAGTAAGTCTTTGCTGCCCTGATTTACCCAGTTATCCCACATTTCTCGATTCAATATGCTGGAAAGCCATATCTCACTTCTGAAATTCTTTGCCGTGTGCATGGTACTTATGAACTGTCCTGCCGGTCCCACTTTTTCTATCTCCTCTACTGCCAAGGTATTCTGGTTAATTCTAGTGCCACCACCGATGTGGCGGGCAGCATCAATAAACTCATCACACATTACCAAAAACGGAAGGGTTCCAGTTTTGCCTCCATCCAGGTATCCTACATCATGAACTAAATTGGCCCCACTAAGCTGAGACATTAAAATACCTATTGAGGCTTCCATCCCTGCTTGAGCATCGGGAAGAGGAGCGTTACAGCATCCAGCTTCAGTAAAGTTGGGAATATCATAAAATCGTGCTAATTCCGTCATGGCGCAGAAATTCATCTGGGTATCAGGAGCTCCGTATAGGGTGGCTGAAGTCATCATATCCATAGGAGTGGCTCCGCCACCTATAATAATGGGACTGCCTTTTTTCTTTAATTGAGCCATTACTACACCGGCCAAGCTTTCCGCATTCATTTGCGCTATAGTTCCTGCCTTGGTAACTGGAGTAGTCCCTCCCGCCACCACTCCCGGGGTATAAATAACCGGGATGCCATAATCTATACAAGTGAACATTTTTGCTACCCCGTCATAAGTATGGATCAAAGGAGAAAGGGGTTCGGTGTAAAGGGCCATAAGGGGCTTCTCTTTTAATTTTTCATGCCCACCTGCTACTACAGCAGCCATCTCAATTATTTTTTGGGTATTCTCGTTAGAAAGGGCGGTAAAGATAATTGGTTTGGTGCTATTGATTAGCATGGCTTCGAATTGATGAAGCTCATTCTCATCGGTAGGAACGTCTGAAGGAATCCCATAACTCATTACAAAGTCCATGTTAGGCAAGTAGTCAACCAGCTTAGCGGCTTTCTCAATGTCTTCTTTTATTACCGATCTGCGTTTACCATCCTCCATATCAATAGTAAAGGGTAAATCAGAACCAGGACCAAAATACGAGCGGTTTTTCTCCAGGAAAATACACCTTTCACCTTTCCGGTTGGCAAGGGACACTCGTTTAGGGGCACTCCTGATGCATTCTTCTAGCAACCAATTGGGGATCTTAGCCACTTTGCCTTCTACTATGCATCCGGCTTCTTCTAGAAGTTTAAGCGCTTCCGGATGATCCACCCTGGTGCCTACTCGCTCTAAAATCTCTATGGTAGCAGAGTGTAGTTCTTCCAGCTGGGAAGTAGCCAGCCACTGCAAACGGGGTGAAAACTGTTCTTCATAATTTGAACGAAACCTGGTCATGATTAAAACCTCCTATATAAATAATATAAGGGAGATTCTATTATTTGGTGGGGGAGTTTTCAATTAATATAGTGGGATACTTTTAGATTAGCATAAACACTCTTCACCGATTCAAAATACTGTTCAAATCGGATGCTTTCTCCCGTGAGCGCCACCTTTCCGTAGGCGCTAATCCAGTCGAAGTCAGAGTTTTCGATGCCCGGGTACACCTCTGTAACCTTTTTGCCAATTACTTCGTCCCGGGAAAGCCCGGTCATCTGCTCAAAAGCCCGGTTCACCTCAAGGAATATATAATCTACAGGATTATCTTCGCTATCGTTCACTATCTGGTAATAAGCAAAGGCATCGGGAAGGCTTTCGATTAGCAACCGGTGTTTATCATTTCCGGGGTTCATGTCTCAATCATCCTTTATGTCCATATTATTATTAATTTTCTTCATTTTTTTTAATAATTCCTGCTCATGGGAAATGTAACAAAGTATAGCTGCATCTAAGGCTTTTCTGGCAACAATTTTCGAGAGCATCTTTTATTTTTGACGGTCATTAATATTCTAATTCCATCCTCTAGCCCTGCGCTACCTATCTTTTCTAATATACCCTTGGTTAACAGCTTCTTGAATTATCTTACTAGCGAAGTCCCACAGGTCCGGCGAGCTGTCACCGATAGAGCTGTTGCGTTCAAGAACTTGCGATAACGCTATATGGTGTTCTTTCCACGACTTGCCCCCGGCCATGTAATTCAAAGTGAGCGGTTGTAGCCGATCCAAGGCAGCAGCAAAACGCTCTTCGGGAGTACTTTTCTCCTCAAACTCTTCCCAGAGTTCTCTAAACTCCCGGGCTTGATCCAACGGCAAAAGGCTGAAAAGACGATCAGCAGCCTTTTGTTCATCTTCTAATTTGCCCTCGATTTCTTCTTCATCGTAGCAATAGGTGTCCCCTGCATCTATCTCCACAATATCATGAATGAGAACCATCTTGATTACCTTCAAAAGATCAAGGCTGTCTTCTCCTCGGTCGTGCTCCCTGAGAAGAATAGCCATAACGGCCAGGTGCCAGGAATGTTCGGCATCGTTCTCTTTTCTGGAGCCATCAGCAAGATAGTTCTGACGAGTAATCTGTTTTAACTGGTCTATCTCTATCAAAAATTCCATCTGCTTTTCTAATCTATCCATAAATATTCCCCCAAATTCTTAATACAAGTATTGAAGCATACACCAGAGATTTTATGGTGTATGCTACGCTGGCTTGCTGGATCTTCTTTGTTGTCATTTCTACGATTATTCGCTGGTTAAAAGTAGAAATGTAACATCAATACTTGGAACATTTTAGCAATTATTGATCCACTTAACAATTATTCTATCAAAGTTATTCCCATATTATGGATAATATCTAAGGAAAGATATCTTTATGAAAAAGCCGGATGCTCTCAGGAGAAATATGGTAAGGAGAGTATTCCCGGGTGGAGCAAGTATTCAATTCCCCCCACATATAGCTAACTTCCGCAAAAGGACGGGCAACTCCACCCAAAACGTGATTTCAGGAATAACATCTAAAATCTGAACCTCTCCTTCGTGAAATGCTATTGCCTTTTGCAAAGACTCATCCTCGGTCTTTAAGCCCACAGTAAGATTGTGCCACCCAAAATCATTTTTTAATTCCTCCTGCAAGTTAGGATCAGAGTTAAACATGCTGCTCACAATCTCCAATAACCCTTGTGCCTGCTGCATAACAGATGCAGAATCATTCACAATTTAGCCCCCTCAAAATAAATTTATAATTAAGTAAATTTTTTCCACAATATTTAGCGTAATTATACCATTAGTTGAACCTCCACCAAACAGAGAAGTTCAACAGTCTCTCCTGGTAATCAATTCATTTATTGTCAATTTGAAGTTTTTACTATTTCATAACTTATAGATACCATGGGAACGACTCAAATTTGTTGGGGTCTGACTAAGCTTTTTCTAGCACAATTCTTTTCCTTCTTTATCGGTTATTACGGGGGTTCATGGCTAATTTGGTTATTGAGCGGATCTTAGCTTAAAATATAGTTAATTGGGGCAATATCAAAGAGATTATTTGATTTAGACAAAGCTTGTTTTGTGTTTAAAAATTTTTATTCTGACCCGAAAGTTTTTTCTTGGGCTGGTTGCCACACTAGGGGCGATTGTAGATCCTTTCCGCTGTCCTGAGCAATAAGAGCAGAAGAGATTAAGCCTGACTGATAGATGGTA
>CAZXDQ010000117.1:0-6307 GCA_964639405.1 uncultured Syntrophomonadaceae bacterium
GGGCATGGAGGGGAGGAGATCCGGGATTGATCTTCCTTGATGCCATGAACCGTTATAACCCTACTCCCCATATAGGGGAATTTGAAGCTACCAACCCCTGTGTGTCCGGGGACACGCTAATTATGACCAAAGAAGGACCCCGGAAAGCCGAAGATTTGGTGGGGAAAAAGTCCACCCTTATTATAAACGGTAAACCTTATTCTACTACGGAAGCGGGGTTCTTTCCTACTGGTGTTAAACCCCTTTTGTCTATTAAAACCAGGGAAGGTTACTCTTTGCGAATTACCGGCAATCACCTGGTCCTTGTTGAGAGAAATGACAACGGAGCCCCAGTTCATACTGAATGGGTTAGGGCAGAGGAGCTTAAGCCGGGAGAGCAGATTGTGCTTCACTGCCATCGAGGCTTGATTGGTGACATTGAAGGTTGGGATGGTTGGTACGGAGAAGAAGAGGGCTACCTGGTAGGTCTTTATGCCGGAGATGGAACTTTTAAACCAAACCAGGAGTTAACAGCGGATCTCCCGGGAGGGGCTCAGGCCATAGGAGAACAAGCTGTAGGAGCTTCCAGTGTTTTGTCCGCCCGGAATAATTTAGAGGGTTGGAGAAAATTTAAAGGGGAGAAGAGACTTCCCCTAAGTCAATCTTTTTCCCAGAAGATAGCACGGTCTTTGGGGAGTAAATCCGAGGAAAAATCTATTAGTCCTTCCTTTGGTCCTTCCTTGGAGTGCCTTACTTCTTCTGCATTTGTTAGAGGTTTTCTGAGGGGATTGTTTGATTCCGATGGGTTGGTGCAAGTATGCTCCCAAAAAGGAGTTTTCATTAAACTGCCCTCCAAGGATTTGGAGAAAGTTGCTGCGGTTCAACGGATGCTGGCTCGCTTAGGAATTATTAGTAATATTAGCGCCTCCAGTGGTGCCCCCAGGAAGGTGCAAAAAGGGGCAAGGACATTAACTTTAATTCATGGTGGCAACTACAGGGATTCCCTTTATGAAAATTGCCCCCAGTATCAATTGCTTATAACCAAGGATAACGTAGATGCTTTTGCTCGGCAAGTTGGCTTTTACCACGGGGAGAAGAAGAATAAATTGAGGTCGGCACTAAATTCTAGTTTCCGGGAACTCAACCGAGAAAGCTTTACAGCAACGGTGGAATCTGTGGAGGCAGCGGGGTTAGAGGAAGTATACGATGTGCAGGTGCCAGGGGTTAATGCTTTTGACGCTAACGGTATAATGGTTCACAACTGCGGTGAACAGCCTTTGCTACCTTACGAGGCATGCTGTTTAGGTTCAATTAATTTGGGTCTAATGGTAGATAATGGAAGGGTGGACTGGGAAAAACTTAAACAAACGGTTCATACCGCAGTGCACTTTGAAGATAATGTTATAGATGCTACCCGTTATGTAGTTTCCCAGATTGAACAAATGCACAAACAGGGCAATAGAAAAATCGGCCTGGGGGTAATGGGTTGGCACGACATGTTGGTCCAAATGGGCATTCCTTATGATTCCCAGGAAGCGCTGGATTTAGGCGAAAAAGTAATGGGCTTTATCAACGAGGAAGCAAAAGCAAAATCCAGGGAATTGGGGGAAGAAAGGGGAGTGTTTCCTAATTTCCCAGGCAGTATTTACGATACCGGCAGAGAAGAAGACCAGGTGCGCAATGCTACCCGTACTACTATAGCTCCTACCGGCACTATTTCCATTATCAGTGGAGCCAGTAGCGGTATTGAACCGTACTTTAGCGTGGCCTTTTTCCGGAAAAACGTTTTGGAGGGGGTGGATCTGCCAGAAGTAAACCCCTTTTTCTTGCAAATGGCGAAGGAGCAAAGTTTTTACGGAGAAGAACTGGTGAGCAGGGTAGCCACTAGCGGAACAGTTCAGGGAGATCCAGAAATTCCGGAAGAGATGCAGCGGTTATTTAAAACTGCCATGGATATAGATTACACCTGGCATGTAAAACACCAGGCTGTTTTTCAAAAACACACTGACAATGCAGTTAGCAAAACTATTAATCTTCCTCAGGAAGTCGGTGTAGAAGAAGTTAAAGAAGCTTATCTTTTGGCTTGGCAGCTGGGTTGCAAGGGGATAACAGTTTACCGGGATAAATCAAAGGCTTCCCAGGTATTGTATCGAGGAGTAACTTCCCCTGATCACCAAGAAGAAACTATTTCTGCTGAAAGCTTGATGCCTTCTAAAAGACCTTACACCCTAACCGGGAAGACGCTCCGAAAAGAGACGCCCATGGGGAATCTTTTTGTTACATTAAACCGGGTAGAAGATCGTCCTTTCGAATTGTTTGCCCAAATAGGAAAAGCAGGAAGCGATGTGGTAGCTTTTACCGAAGCTATTGCCCGGCTGATTTCTTTGGCCCTTCGTTGTGGGATCAGTGTGGAGGAAATAGTTAAACAGCTGGAAGGGATAGGAGGAGGAAGATCGGTAGGCTTTGGCCCCAACCGTATTCTTAGTGTCCCCGACGCTATTGGAAAATCTTTAAGGGAACTTGCCTTGTCCTGGGAAGAGAACCATCAAACTGCCAAAAGGGATATCTGCCCTGAATGCGGGGGTGGCACCCTGGTGCGGGCAGAAGGGTGCGCTAAATGTGAAGCCTGCGGCTTTAGCGAATGTTAGGTTTATGAATTATGTTTGTTCATAGCTGGAACAAGGAAAACATAGAACAGGGAGAGGAAGAAGGCACCACTTATTCCCTTTGCTTGAAGTATTCGTAGACTTTTTTGGTCAAATTGATCTGTTCAGTTTCTTCAATTAACTCCTCTCTGCTGATTTTATCCATGGCCTCTTTGGTTTCGGGGCTGATTTCTTGCAGTTCGTTAAGTAGCGTTTCTTGCTGGGCGATTCTATCGTCCAGCTTTTCCGTTTTTAGGTCTAACTGCAGCAATTTTTCCAGTAGAGACAGCACTGACTTTATGGCTTTAGCATCTTCTACCGTAGACAGGTAAAAGGGTACTTCTACCCATATGGTTATTCCCTCCAGATCGTTTTTTTCTGCCATCCACATAAGATAAGTGCTCATTGCCGGAGGTCCTTCCCAATCCATGTACTCCAGTTGTTCTTCCAGGGGGAGCTGGTTTAATAGTTCTTCCCGATTGCATACCACGAAAACCCGGCGAGGTTGATCATGAGAAAGGAGGGAAGGGTTACCATTAAAGGAATAAAGGCGTTGGGTTTGATAGTCATCTCTGCAGAATTCTATAATAGTTTTCAGGAATTGATATTTTTCGTACATAGGCTCATCCGTCCAGAAGAGCAGTAGATTGTCTTGGGGGCTGGCTTCAAACTTGCTTTGCGGTATTTGAATCAGATCGTCTTTAAAAATTGCTCCGTCAAAGGCAAAAAAGCCTAAGGGGTCTAATTCCGCAATTTCTTCTGTAGTGCGGGTTTCTCTTAAGTGGTGTATAACCCCAGTCCCTACGTTCCCTATATCCTGAGTTAGCCAGCTTGCTAACATTATTGGATTTGAAAGGGGTAGGTGGCGGTAGATCTTAAGTTGGTTTCTGGTCATTTCCATCGTCATCTCCATCCTCTTTATGGGGAAGGTTTTTTAAAAAGTCATCCAAGTGAGCTTTCATCCATTCTGCTTCTTCTTTGGTGATAGGTCCGGGAGATTGAGCTTCAGATTTTCGCTCATCGTACTGTTCTCTCACCTTGTCGGGGAATTTCTCATAAAGTTTCTCTATTATTTTGTCTACTTCTTCAATTTTTTTATTCAGGTAATCATCGTCAATGCTAACTTCCAGAATTTGGGCGAAGGCTTCCATTACCGATTCAGAGGCCTTGGGATAGGGGAAAGGTGCCCTGGAGAGCCAATCGGGGATTTCCCCCATTAGACAAATAGCCTCCAATCCTTTTTTCTGGGCCATGGCCAGGAGTAGGCCGTTAAGACCGGTAATTACCCCTTCTCCTCCCTCATCGCTGATTTTACTCATGGGGTACACATTAGGGATCTGTTGGGTTTCTGCCAATAGCTCTTCTGAACTGGCTACGGAAACTGTCCGTGGTTTAATTTGATGGTGAGTGGCAGCTACACACGCGCCTGAAGTAAAAATCCTTTTGACATTCATTTTTTCTGCTACTTCCAGCACCAGGCTGGCCATGTGGTAGGCATTTTCTCCACTGGCGTACATTTGCCCCATTTGACCTGGCTGTTCTTCTCCTACGAAAAAAACTACATCCCTTTCGGGCAGTCGGTGATAATAAAATTTGCTTTTGGGAAACTCCAGAGTTTGTAATACACCTTCTTTTACCACCGTCTTTTGGGGATCAAAAAAAAGCCAAGGCTCTATTTCTCCCAGTTCTTCGGCTTGTAGTTGCTTTCTCAGGCTGTCTACCGCTATTAGTCCAATATTTCCAATGCCGGACCAGCTGGCTATCATAATGGGGTCTTTTAGTTTAGGTTTATCGTAAAGGATATAGCTCATGTTTTCCCCCTTTGTCAGGTTATGCTTCTTTAAAAAGTAACTACTCAGTCTATCTATTCTCTAGTAGTAACCATTTAAAAGTTTTCTACAAGTTTCATACTTTTTCCTGCTTATTAGCCTGCTTGGGCCTATTCCTTTTGATGATGTCTACCGGATCATAGCAATATTGCTAGTAAAAAGCAACCATTTAATCATTCACTATCTATAATGGTTGGCCTAATGGTTGACTTAATTGGTTGACTTAATTGGTTGGCTTAATTGGTTGACTTAATGCCTGGCATAATGGTTGGCATAATGCCTGGCATAATGGTTGGCATAATGGTTGGCATAATGGTTGGCCTAATAGCTGGGCAACAAGTTTTGGGTGCTTGGCAGAAAACTATAACCTATATTTGCCTCCAAGAGATATTCACGAAAAAATTTCGGTTTAGTCTGAAAAAAGGTTTTTCTGGAATTGTGTCGAAAAATATAATGAGGTAAAAAGTTTAATAGGTTAACCAAATTACAAAAACTAGCAAGAAGTATTGGAGGTGTAGGAGGTTGTTTTTATTAAACCCTCATCACTATACTCCCGGTGAGCTGGATGCACAGAGCCGGGAGATAGTGGAGAAAACCATTCAGTTTTTTGAGGACAAAGGGAAACAGAAACTCAAGGAAGATGACCGCAATCGGGTTTGGTATGATGATCTGTTGGAGTTTATCAAGGAAAACGAAATTTTTTACACTCTGTTGACGCCACCCGAGTACGGGGAAGAGGGCTGTCGTTGGGATACCTGGAGGAATTGTGCCTTTAATGAAGTGTTATCCTTTTACGGACTGCATTACTGGTACACTTGGCAGGTTACCATCCTGGGTTTGGGGCCTATTTGGATGAGCGGCAATGAGAAAGCGAAGCAGAGAGCAGCTCAGCTTCTTAAGGAGGGACAAGTTTTTGCTTTTGGTCTTTCGGAAAGGGACCACGGAGCGGATATCTATTCTACCGAAATGACATTGACTCCCCAGGGAGACGGCACTTATTTGGCTAACGGAGAAAAGTATTACATTGGCAATGGTAATGTGGCGGAAATGGTATCCACCTTCGGAAAAATGAGCGATACCGGCGAATATGTATTCTTTGTGGCCAACTATAAGGACCGCCACTATGAACTTAAAGACAACGTAGTTAATTCCCAGTCTTATGTGGCTGATTTTGCCCTTAGAGATTACCCAGTAACTGAAAACGATATCCTCTTGCGGGGTCAAGAAGCTTGGGATGCAGCGTTGAATACCGTTAATGTGGGCAAATATAACCTGGGGTGGGCCTCCATTGGCATTAGTACCCATGCTTTTTTTGAAGCACTAAATCATGCTGCTAATCGTCAATTATACGGTATTCATGTAACGGATTTTCCCCATGTAAACCAGATGATTACCGATGCCTACTGTCGTTTAGTTGCAATGAAACTATTTGCTATGCGGGCATCTGACTACCAGCGGACAGCCTCCCCAGAAGATCGTCGTTATCTCCTTTACAACCCCACAGTGAAGATGAAAGTTACTACCCAGGGTGAACAGGTTATTGAGTTGCTTTGGGATGTAATCGCTGCTAAAGGTTTTGAAAAGGACACTTATTTTGAAATGGCTGCCCGGGATATTAAAGCGCTGCCCAAGCTGGAGGGCACTGTCCACGTAAATTTAGCCCTGATTAGCAAATTTATATTTAATTATTTCTTTAATCCTGAAGAGTATCCCGAAGTACCACCACAGACCCAGCCTGAGCATGATGCTTTTCTCTTTAATCAAGGTCCTGCCAAAGGACTGGGCAAAGTTACTTTTCACGATTATAACCAGGTTTATGCCAAATGGAATCAGCCTAACGTGGAGGTTTTCAAG
>CAZXDQ010000118.1:0-6294 GCA_964639405.1 uncultured Syntrophomonadaceae bacterium
CACTCCGCCATTAGCAACCTGATCATCTTAGCTTTTTAACGGCTTGAGTAGTTACGATTGAACAAGCTGTACTGGTTGGTCAATCATTGGGAGTTTATGTAAACCATCATGTGGCGCTCAACTATCCTGAGAGAGTAAAAGCCGTGGTTAGTATAGGAGGCTTGCTCGTTGACAACCCCATGAGCAAGGTGGAGTTATCAGTCTTCAGGGTTTTATTGTGGATAAGCAAGCTGCCTCCTGAAAAAATCATCTTTGCTAATATGGATAATCCAATCGCCTTTAACCGGGAATTAATTAGTTTACTGACGGATACCATGATGATAGAAAATACAGGCTGATATTTCAAGGTTAGGCAGGTTATTTCACACTTATTAGGGGAACATATACCCGGATCCCCAATCGTTCATGGATGATTTCTTCAAGCTGGAAGACCTCATCCTGAAAAAGACCGGTATTAAAATGGATATTATTCGTTTCTCCGGCGGATCCAGCAGCCAGATTTGCTAAGAACAAGTTAAAGGTTTACCGGGCAATGCATGATCTGACTCAGGAAGAACTGGCCCAAAAAATTGGAGTAACGCGGGATGGCGCGGTACTTTGGGATAAACCTGGAAGAACTTCTTATTTATGAAGAAAAATGAGCTAGAACATGCAGTCTCATCAATTTTGCGTAAAGGCATATTAATTTCGACAGGAGGAGGCTAAATGAACTAGACATTTAGTATCGGAGATGTATTCGTATTCTTAAGCTTGCTTTAAATAAAAAGTTGACAATAGTTGATAATAGTTATAAACTTTAATCAGGTGGAGGTGAGGATGGTGAGTTACAGCGACGAGCTGATTACAGCCCAAGAGCTAGCTGATGCTCTCAGCCTCTCGGTGGATACCATCTGGAGATACACTCGGGAAAAGAGAATTCCTTTTGTAGAGATGGGCAGCAGGCAGTACCGCTATAATAAAGAGAGGGTTCTGAAAGCTCTTGCAGGGGAATCTACTGCTTTTGTCAGGGAAGGTCCTACTTCATACCACTCTGACAAGAAGCTAACTTATGAGGATTATGCCTCTTTACCTGAAGTGCCCGGGTTTCGTCAAGAAATTGTTGATGGGATACTAATGCGGGATCCCTCACCGTCACTGCAGCATCAGCGGGTCTCTAAACAGATGTATCGCATTCTCGAAGATTACCTAAAAGAACTGGATCCAAAAGGCGAGGTTTATTACGCTCCCCTGGATCTTTCTTTGAGCAAACATTATGTGGTGCAGCCAGATCTGCTCTACTGGCCCGGCGACCGTCTTCCTCAACATACACCGGTAGATGTTCTTCCTGAACTAATAGTTGAGATCATCTCACCTTCCACCAGCAGAAAAGATCGGGTTATGAAGCTAAACCATTATCAGACAGCGGGAGTTCCCCATTACTGGATCTTAGACCCGGAAGACGGGTTCATTGAGGTGTATGAGTTAAAAGAAGGGCGCTACGTATCGGTAACGCGAACTGATGAAGGTTATTTCAGCCATCCCGGTTTCCCGGGGCTCACTTTTGATATTGAGAAATTGTTTGCTATGTATTAAATTACAGAGGGTTGGGTGCTAAGCGGGAGAAGGCCCAATGTTCCCCGGTTGCATGTCAATTTAATTAACCTTAGCAGCCAAATTTGCTACCCGCTCGCCCAGTTGCCTGCATTCAGAAAGGGCTCGTTCGTCGCCTGACTTTGACAGCAATAGAGAGTAAAAAATGGCCGCAGATCCTGTGAATAAAGGGTTTGCGGCCTTCAAATATTGTCACAAATATGTAGGGGAACACCTCATTTTTTGCTTTCCGGCAAAATATTTTTTATCTCACTTAGCCGAAGCTTTTTTTTGTAAAATCGATGCCAGAGCGGTTCCGATAGCATCGGAGACTTCGCTTCTGTAATCAAACAGGTAGAGGTGATCCTCCTCGTTAGCGCAGGTAATTTTGTTTAAGCATTCGATAATCCTTTCTGCCGAATAGCGCCGCTCTGTTATCTTCTGTATAAGCTTGATGATAACAAGGGCGATAAAGCAGGTAAGAAAATGCGCTTGTAGGCGGTCTTCTCTGGAGACGTATACTGGACGAGTTTCCAAGGTGCCCTTTGTGACCTTGAAAGCTTCTTCAATCTCCCACAGCCCCCGGTAGGCATCAATGATCTCTTTATCGGACATATGCAGCTCACTGGTAACCATAGCGTAATAACCATCATACATTTCCTCTTGCCTAAGTTTATCGGCATCAAAGTGGGGGCGTTTTTTACCTTCAAGAATCTCGCCTGTCTTTTTATCGAATTCCAGAAAAAATAACCACCATACCTTATCTTACAAGAATTTTGTAGTTATCAATATGAGCTATGCTGTCAAACTAACGGGTGGCTATCGTTACTGCAGTGAAACTAAAATATTCGGATACACTGGTTCCAGGTCCAGGTTTATTTCAAGTTAACAGGATTGGAGTCTTTGCTTGCAAAAAAAATTCTGGTTCTTTTCTCTGGAGCAGGGCTTTTTGCAAAAAACTAGGTTATAATGTATTAAGACAATATTTTGCAGTACTGTTAATACTTTTTTACATAATGAATAAACTGGAGGCGCTTATGAATCCACCACTTAAGCAAAAAGCTTGCTGCTACTTGAAGCAATTGTGCTTGGATCTGCCGGAAAGATACGTAGGCAGTGAAGGCAATCGGAGTGCAGCTGATCTTTTGGAAAGTTACTTGCGGTCCTTTAGTTTTGAGACTTCCCGGCATTCTTTTGATTGCCTGGATTGGAAGGAAGAAGGGGCTAGCTTATGGGTAGAGGAAGAATATTTCCCAGTGCGTAGTAGTCCATATTCTCCTGGGGGGAAGGTGAGTGGTCCCTTAGTTACAGTATCCAGTGTTGAGGAATTGAAGCAGGTATCTGGGAAAGGCCAGGTAGTATTGTTAAAAGGGGAAATTACTCGAGAGCAATTGTTGCCCAAGAACTTTCCTTTTTTAAGCTTACCGGAGCACCGGGAGGTTATTGACCTCTTGGAAAACGGAGGTTTCAAGGCAGTAATATGTGCCACTTCCTATCATCCTCAGATGGCTGGTGGAAGGTACCCTTTTCCGCTGATTGAAGACGGAGATTTTATGCTCCCTTCCGTATACCTGACTGACCGGGAAGGAAAAAAGCTGGCTGCACACCAGGGGAAAATCGTTTCCTTGGAGGTTAAAGCCATCCGGCAGCCTGCCAAGGGATATAATGTGGTGGCCCGCAAAGGCCAGCTAGGTTTTCCTAGAGTGGTATTTTGTGCTCACTTGGATAGCAAGCAGGGTACACCCGGGGCTCTGGACAACGCTTCAGGCCTAGTGGTGCTCTTACTTTTAGCTGAACAGCTAAGAGATTACTGTGGGGCTATACCTGTGGAGATAGTGGCCCTAAACGGGGAAGATTATTATTCCAACCCCGGTGAGATGCTCTACCTGACGGAAATACAAAGCCGACCCGAGAAGATAATGCTGGGAGTGAATATAGACGGAGTAGGGTATATAAAAGGCGACACTGCCGTTTCTACTTATGGTTGCCCTTCCGCAATGGAGGAAACCGTAAGTCGTTTAATCACCAATGTTCCGGGGATGGTGCAGGGTGCTCCTTGGTATCAGGGAGATCATGCTTTATTTTTACAAAACCGTATACCCGCCTTGGGGATAACCTCGGGGTGCATGGAAGATATTCTTGCCATAGCCCACACCCCCCGGGATAACGTAGATTTAGTGGATTGTGTTAAACTGGGAGCGGCTGCAGATTTCTTATATCACCTTTTGCATGAGCTAAATCAGGCACCAAACTGGATTGGTTATTAATTAGCCTATATCAACTTAGTTTTGCCCCCACCTTAGAATACTTAGCCTAGATGTAAACAAAAAAAGCTAAATTATCCTTCTTGTGTAGGGCAATATGGTAAAAGAACATACAATTGGTTGGAGTTTGGGTATGCTATATTTGATCGGCGCTGGAAACAATTTTGGGTTAATTTTGGATTTACCATACCTGAAAGTAAAACTGTATTACTGGCCCTGGTAACCGGTCTTTTCTTTTCTCCGTCCGGAATTATCCCTTTCATTGGCAAGGGGTAAATTCTAATATAGAAAAGGTTGAGGTGCTGAAAACATGAGTATGCACGGGATAATTGATACTATAGCAGTAAGCCTGGGATCAAGGTTCATTCCCAAGTATTTCCGGGAAGGCACAGAATCCAAAAGCCTGGCGGAGACCCTGCAGGAAGTAAGTCTGGAAATACCGGTCTTGGACCAAGAGGGTGACTACGACCTTACCGCTTCCACGCCAGTGGGTGATCTGAACGCGGGTGTTCGGTTGGCCCAATGGAATGGAGAAGATGCTCCCGCTGTTATCTACCATCACGGCGCCAGTGAGACTCCCTTTGACTACGGCTTTAAGGGCATTTTCCCTCTTCGAAAAATGGATATCCCGGCTAATCTTTTCCTGGTTAGAGCCCCATTTCATCGTTCCATGAAAGAATTTAAGGCGGGTATTAGCAATCTGGCTAACGTTACGGCCATGCTGGCGGTGTCGGTCTGTTTGATAGAACACCTGGTGAAGTACTGTAGATCCAGGAGTGTCAAACGGATTTTGGTAGCCGGGACCAGCCTGGGTGGATTCATTACCAACCTGCATCATATACACTATAGCAGCGCTGACGTCTATACTCCCCTGCTGGCGGGCTTGGCCATGGATGATGTCTACCTGGTGTCGGTCTATCGTAAAGGGGTAGATCCTCAAGCCAGGGAAGATGCTTTCGGGCGAATAAAATCCGTATTAAACTTTGAGGCGGATTTTTCGGGAAAAGATCACCGCAAGGTATTTCCCTTGCTGGCCCGGCATGATCGATTAGTCAGGTTTGAGCGTCAAAAAGAATCCTACGGCGAATGCCCCGTATCGGTTATCAACAAGGGGCATACTACCGGCGCTCTTGCTTACGGTGAACTGCGCCGTCATATCCTGGAGCATCTTGGCCTTTGATCTTTGCCATTTAAGAGCGATTAAAGATGCATACAGCTGCAAACAAGTGATGACCAGATAAAAAATTAATCAAAGAAAGGCAGACAATGAGATGAAATAGATGAAAATACTGTTTTTTTGGCGCCGGAGGTTGGGGCGCCTGAATGTTGTTAAGCTTCACGAGGCAGGCTAAGAGTTGATCCTGGTAGCCCGGGGCTTGTATTTATCCTCCTGATGCAATTAGAAATAATCCTTGTAGTTTGCTATTATTTTCATATTTCAAATTCCAGTTTGAGACTATTTATAGCATGTTATTGATGAAGAGGATTTTGATTACGTATTCCTCCTCAAATCCTCTGATGATTCTTGAGGAGGTGGACGAGGGGGGCAGTTTCCGGTTTTTGACGTGCAGCGTGGTCATGGTTGGTGCGGCTCAGGCCATGGATATACCGGCGCAGTTAGTGGGCCTCAAGAACAGGACGGGGAAAGCAGCTAGTAACTGTTTAGCCTATTGAAATTTCTAAAGTAATTCTTAAACCAAATGTCCCCGGGTTAGTTTTGAGAAAGTGAAGAAGGCAGCTTTGGATTAATTCAGGAAGTTTAAAATCTAGAAAGGAGATGTTTATATATGTATTACGAAAATGACAAGGGGAAAATATATTACGAGTTGCACGGTCGAGAAAATCATGCACCAGTGGTACTCTTTTCCCATGGTGTATGTATGGACCATCGGACCTTTATGCCCCAGGTTGATTTCCTTAAGGATCAGTACCGGGTAGTAATCTGGGATATGCCTTATCACGGAATGTCCTCGCCGATAGACTACAAGTTACCATTCACCGCCACTGCTGCTGATTTTATTGTAGAGTTATTGGATCACATGGGAACTGATAAAGCGGTATTGGTGGGCCAGTCCCTGGGCAGCTTTGTTACTCAACAGGTGGTCCATAGATACCCGGGAAGAGTGGCGGCCACGGTCCATATTGGCGGAGGCCCACTGTATCCGGGTTATACCCCGCTGCTGAAATTATTTAATCCCCTCATATCTCTTTTTATTACCTTGTATCCCAGTAAATTGGTATTCAAGGCCTTTGCCAGTCACCGGGCCTTGAAATCGGATACCAGGACTTATATGGAGCAAGTGGCTGCCAGAACAGGAAAAAAAGTGCTGTCTCATGTAACCCAGGCACTGCTGAGGGATATGGTGAAAGGCCTTCCGGAAACTTCCAACGAGCCCATGCTTTTGGTCCACGGAGACCATGAGGCATCTTTGGTGAAAAAACTCCTGCAAAAAATGAAGCA
>CAZXDQ010000119.1:0-4179 GCA_964639405.1 uncultured Syntrophomonadaceae bacterium
ATTATCCTGAAGAGTATGGAGGTTAAGGCGGAGACTATCTATGTGGGGTTATATTGGCAGAGGAAATGATGATATGTAATTCAGGTGGAGTTTCCATGGGAGTAGGAGTTCAAACCGATATGGTAGGGGCTCTGTTAAATAAAATAGGCACCCATGAGCAAAAGAATAAGTATTTAACACCAGCTTTGAAGGGAGAAAAAATTGGCTGTTTGGGGATTACCGAACCAGATGCGGGGTCGGATGTGGCATCCATCAGAACTACCGCCGAAAGGAATGGAGATCGCTGGTTGTTAAACGGGCAAAAAACTTTTATCACTAATGGACTTAAAGCCCATTTTGCTGTAGTAGTAGCTCGGTTAAAGGGTTCCGAAGGTTCTCAGGGTGTGACATTGTTTATTGTAGACACTGATTCTCCCGGTTTTTCAGTTTCCAGAAAGCTGGACAAAGTGGGAATGCGCAGTTCTGACACTGCGGAGCTGGCATTTAACGATTTGGAAGTTCCTGACGAAAACCGCCTGGGAGAAGAAGGACATGGATTTTACCATATAATGTGGGAATTACAGCCGGAGAGGCTATTTGGAGCTGTTTCTTCTGTGGCGGGTGCTCAGCTAACCTTAGATATGACCTTAAAATATGTAAAAGAAAGGGAGCAATTTGGTCGTCCTATAGGTAAATTTCAAGCGATTCGTCATCGCTTGGCTAAAATGGCCACAGAAATTGAAGCCGCTCGTCAGCTTTCTTACTATGTGGCCAATAGAATTAA
The DNA here is from genome assembly GCA_964639405.1 of uncultured Syntrophomonadaceae bacterium. GTDB lineage: Bacteria > Bacillota > Dethiobacteria > DTU022 > PWGO01 > CAZXDQ01. The sequence continues at coordinate 764 of CAZXDQ010000119.1, forward strand.
CCAGGGAGAATTTCCTGCCAAGGAAATATCCATGGCCAAATTTTACGCTACCCGCGTTTCTTTCAAAATGTCCGATGAAGCTATGCAGTTCCACGGAGGATATGGTTATATGATGGAGTACCCCATACAACGCATCTGGAGGGACAGCCGATTGACCCGGATAGGAGGTGGTACCGACGAAATCATGCTGGAAATCATATCCCGTCAGCTTTAAGTATCATAAATTCGGGGAGGTGAATTAAACCATGAATAAAGTGGGTATTATTGGCGGCGCCTTGAGTGAATTGAAAGAAAATATGGAGGAGTATTCCCGCAACGAATTGCTTTACACTACAGTAAAAGCTGCCTTAGAAAGCACTGGTCTAGAAATTGGGGAAATTGATCAAGTAATTTCCGCTTCATGTGATACCATCGATGGGGTTTCCATATCAAATGCTTTTGCCGTTGACGATATGGGAGCATTCATGAAAGAGGAATCTAAAGTAGAAGAGGACGGCTTGTACGCCCTAAGCTATTCCTTTTATCGAATGCTTACCGGACATTGGAAAACTTGTATGTTAGTTGCTCATGGAAAAAACTCGGATGTAGGACCCTCTTTCTATGCGAACATGATGTGTGACCCGTTTTTCTTACGTCCTATGGGGTTGGACATTTACTCGGCGGCTGCTTTGCAAGCCAGGCGCTATATGGAAAAGAATAATATAACCGAAGAAGAAGTTGCCCAGGTGGCAGTTAAAAACCTGCAGGCAGGATCTCTCAATGAGCATACTCTGCGTCAACAAGAGGTGAGCTTGAAACAGGTAATGTCTTCCCCATATATTTCTACTCCCATAAAAGAATTGGAAGCTCCTCCGGTCACTGATGGAGCTGCGGTCTTGATCCTTGCCACTGAAGATCTGGCTGGGGTAAAAGACAGGCCCACTGCTTGGATCAGCGGAGTGGGATTTTCCCAGGAAAATTATTATCCTGGTTATAGAGATCTAGCGTCTTCATCGTCATGCAAAGCAGCAGCCCAAATGGCTTATCGGGAAGCTGCAATTGATGATCCGAATAAAGAGCTGGATTTTGCCGAAATAAGCGAAAATTTTGCTTTCTATGAGCCTTTGCTCTATGAAAATCTAGGTTTGTGCTCGCCGGGGGAAGGAATGAACATCTTTAAAGAAGGTATAACCCAGAGGAATGGAAATTTTCCAGTAAATCCTTCCGGTGGAGGGTTATGTGCAAATCCCATTATGGTAACCGGTTTAATAAGAGCCTGGGAAGCATATCTGCAATTAACCGGCCAGGCGGGCAGGCATCAGCTTCCCAAGGAAGTGAAAAAAGGGCTGGTTCATACTTCCAGCGGTATGTTTCTGCAATCAAATATGACCGTAGTGCTTACGGCAGATAGAGATTAATCAAGGGGAGGTGAGATAATGGTTCGAAAAGTTGCAGTAGCCGGTATTGGCATGACTGAGAATAAATCTCGATGGAACTTAAGTATTCCAGGTCTATATCGTCTGGGGGCCAGCCGTGCTTATGAAGACGTAGGGATTGGCCCTGAGCAGCTAGACGCAGTGGTATTTGGTCACTCTCCGGAATATTTTGAGGGGGTGAACCATCCTGAAAAATGGTGTGGAGATGCAGTTGGAGCTATCAACAAGCCCCTGATTCGTATTCACACCGGGGGTAGTGTAGGGGGATCGGCAGCAATTGGTGCTTACTATTTGGTGGCTAGCGGGAAGTTTGATGTGGTTATGGCTATTTCTGGTAATAAGCTTAACGAAACTTCTTCTGCTCAAATTGGTTTATCTACCGTTTATGATCCCATTTTAATGAGGCAGTTTGCAGCCGGTGCTCCCTCTGCAGTCGCTCTGCAGGCCTCCAAGTATTATTCTCAACACGGATACAATGATGAATACGGACTTATGGTAGCTGTTAAGAACCGACAAAACGCGTTGAACAATCCCTATGCCCAGCTTAAAATTCCTGATTACAATATAGAAGGAGCTCGTAACACCCCTATGTTGTGTCAACCCTTAAGATTGGCGGATATGTGTCCGACTTCCGACGCGGTGTGTGCTATGATTTTCGCTTCCGAAGATAAAATCGCAGAGTTGACAGGTACCCCTGCTTGGGTTCTCTCAGCAGTATCTACAAATGAAGGGGTTAATTATGTGGAGAGGGATTGGTCAAAGCCCATCGGCTTAAGAATGGCAGCGGAATTAGCTTATGAGAGAGCGGGGATAAATGATCCTCGGGCAGAGATTGATGTGGCGGAAGTTTACGACGCTTTTTCCGTCCAGGAACTTATTTGGTACGAAGGATTAAAGTTCTGTGATTGGGGTGAAGGAGGGAACTTGATAGAGAGTGGGGCCACTTATATGGATGGTGATCTTCCCGTGAATCCTTCTGGTGGAGTATTATCGGCCAATTCAATTGGAGCAGCAGCTATGTTTCGAAAAGCGGAAGCAGCCTTACAGGTTATGGGTAGAGCAGAAGATAGGCAGGTTCCAGGAGCTCAGAAATCCTTAGGTCACGGTTGGGGTGGAGGTATCCAGTTCCATACCGTTATGATCTTTTCATCCCAAAAGCCATAAGGAGGTGACTTTATTATGTATAGAGTAATGAAAGGGGACATTACAGTACCTTATCAATGGACTACCGGTCCCATATACGGAAAATTTCTTAGTGGTTTAACACAGGAAGAAATATGGGGCCTAAAGTGTCCCGACTGTAATAAAGTTTATGTGCCTCCCCAGGAGGTTTGTCCCAAATGTTATAGAGATATGGCGGAAGATCAATTTGTTAGTGTGAGTCAAGAAGGTACGGTGGTAAGTTATACTAAGGTAGAGCGCCACTTTTTTGGAGAAAAACCTTCCGATGAGTTTTTAGCCCAAAGGATACAACCAGCAGATTACAGTGAACATCCGTTGCTTTTTCCTCCTGATCCTCCATATGCTATGGCTTTAATACAGCTTGATGGTACAGATAGCTGCCTGCTTCACCTGGTTAAAGAAGAAGATATGGATAAACTACAGGCGGGTGGTAGAGTGAAAGCAGAATGGAAAGAAGGGGAAAAGGAAGGTTATATCCTGGATCTGGAATCTTTTAAAGTTATAGAGTGAAAGGAGGGGCAATTAATGACTGAAGAAATAGTGAATAATGTTAAAAGGACCTGGCACGTTCCGTATCGCTGGTGTTATGGTTTGAAATGGACCCAGTTCTTTGAAAGTTTGGAGAAGGAAAAAGTCATTTACGGTTCCCGTTGCAGCAGCTGTAAAAAAGTATTGGTTCCTCCAGCCATGGTATGTTCCCGCTGTTTTGTGCCGACTGAAGAAGAACTTGTGCCAGTCAAAGATGAAGGTATAATTGATGCTTTTACTATAGTTAATCTTCCGTATCCAGGACAACCTACTACTCCTCCCTATGCTTAT